>RFIY01000050.1 GCA_003695505.1 Candidatus Dadabacteria bacterium
ACCCGCATCGGCGCAGGCACGGACGGTGCCGGAACCGGCCCCTGCACACGCACCAGAATTATCAGATGCAGCAGCAAGGAGAGCAGCAGAAACAGCGTCCAGCGCCGCCACCAGTGCTGGTCTTCGGGCTCCGGTTCCGAAATGACTGTTCTGCTTTGACGCTGCATCATGATTGGCTTATAATAGGCTGTTTAAGCTCCCGACAAATTACATTCTGCCCAAACCGGCAAGGACGGCGCATCATGGTCAGGCCGCTGATTGCGGGAAACTGGAAAATGCACAAGACGATCGCGCAGGCGACGACCTTTGTTTCGGAGCTTTCCGGCGCCCTCTCGACAGACGCTGAAGTCCGGCTCTACCCGCCGTTCACCGCCCTCGCCGCAACAGCGCGTGCAGCGGCCGATACGGCGATCGCGGTGGGCGCGCAGAACCTTCATGACCAGCGTGAAGGCGCTTTTACCGGCGAGGTTTCGGCTGACATGTTGACCGATGCAGGCGCAACGAGCGTTCTGGTCGGGCACAGCGAACGCCGCCATCTGTTCGGTGAAGACGACGCCTGGATCAATCGCAAGGTGCACGCAGCCATTCGCAGCGGGCTGGATGTCGTTCTCTGTGTCGGAGAGACGCTCGATGAACGCGACGGGGGCCACGCGCAGCAGGTCGTCGAGCGGCAGATTCGTGCCGGCCTCGATGCCGTACCGGCAAACGCGACGGTCGATGTCGCCTATGAGCCCGTCTGGGCAATTGGCACCGGGCGGACCGCGACACCGGAACAGGCACAGGAAATGCACGCCTTTATTCGCACATTGCTCAACGAGACCGGTATCGGCGCCCGCATCCTGTACGGAGGCAGTGTCAAGCCGGGTAACGCAGAACAATTGCTGGCCTGCCAGGACATCGACGGCGTTCTGGTGGGTGGAGCAAGTCTGGAACCAGAATCTTTCGCGCAAATCATCGCGGCCGCCAGTACGGCGTCCTGAACCGCGACCGCGGAACAACCGACGACGGAGGACCGGAGTCATCATGGAAATTCTTCTGACGATCGTACACATCATCGTGTGCGTCATTCTGATCGTTGTGGTACTGATGCAGGCCGGAAAAGGCGCAGAAATTGGCGCGGTCATGGGGGGCGCGGGTTCCCAGGCACTGTTTGGCGGTGGTGGATCAGGTAATTTTCTGACAAAGCTGACCACATGGGCCGCGATCATTTTTATGGTCACGAGCCTTGGCCTGACGCTGTCCGGCCGTATCGTCGGAGGCGACAGCGTCATGGAAAAATTCGGGACTGACGCTCCCGAGCCGGGCGCAGAAGCTCCGGCCGCACTGACCGAGCCTGCTTCACAGGACATCACCACGACGACGACACCACTCACCGAGCAGACGCAAGGAGAATAACGTGACCAAGGTTGCGATCAATGGATTCGGCCGCATCGGCCGGACAATGTTTCGGCAGGTACTCAAGTTCAACCCCGACATCGAGATCGTCGCAATCAACGACCTCGCACCAGCAGAAACACTTGCGCATCTGCTTCAGTTCGATTCGGTTCACGGCCGTCTGCGCGAACCGGTATCGCTGGATGGGGACACTCTGATCGTCGGCGAACGCCGTATCCGCATGATCGCCGAGCGTGATCTGTCGGCATTGCCCTGGGGCGACCTGGGTGTGGATGTCGTCGCGGAATGTACCGGACTGTTCACTGCACGCGCCGACGCTGCGAAACATCTCGACGCGGGAGCACGCAAAGTCGTTATCAGCGCCCCGGGCAAAGAGGTCGACCTGACCGTGTGCCTGGGCATCAATACGGATCAGTATGATGCCGGCAGGCACGACGTGATTTCGAATGCGAGCTGCACCACGAATTGCCTCGCGCCCATCGCAAAAGTTTTACATGAAACGTTTGGCATCGAAAACGGTCTGATGACCACGGTGCACAGCTACACGAACGATCAGCGTACGCTTGACCTGCCCCACAAGGATCTGCATCGCGCACGCGCAGCGGCCGTAAACATGATTCCGACCAGTACGGGCGCAGCCAAGGCCATCGGCCTCGTCATGCCCGAACTCGCCGGCAAGCTGCACGGCATCGCGGTCCGCGTGCCGACACCGAACGTCAGCCTGGTCGACCTGGTCGTCAACACGACCAAACCTGTGTCCGTTGATGCCGTACACGCGGCTATGCGCGAAGCGGCATCTGGCCCGCTCAAGGGCATCCTCGACTACGAAGAACGTCCACTGGTCAGCAGTGACTTCAACGGGTGTCCGGCAAGCTGTACCTACGACGCGACCCAGACCGCAGTCATCGGCGACCGGACCGTCAAGGTTCTTGGCTGGTACGACAATGAGACCGGTTACAGCACGCGCCTGATGCAGCTTCTCGAGCTGGTCGGAAAGTCGCTCTGATCCATGGCGATTCGATCAATCGATGAAATCGACATCGAGGGTCGACGCCTGCTGATTCGCGTGGATTATAACGTTCCGATCGTCGAAGGACGCATCACCGATACGGAACGCATCCACGCCAGCCTGCCGACCATCAAGAATGCGTTGAATCGCAATGCGCATATTATTCTGGCATCCCACCTGGGGCGTCCCGGCGGCAAGCATGTACCAGAGATGAGCCTCAAACCGGTGGCACGCGAGCTGTCCAGCATTCTGCGTCGTCCCGTCATGATGGCGCCGGATGTCATCGGTGAAGATGTCGAAAAACTGGTCGAGCTTGTCGGCCCAAGCCAGCTGCTGATGCTGGAGAATCTGCGCTTCCATCCGGGCGAAGAGGCCAACGACCGTGAGTTTGCGCGGACCCTGGCCGGGTACGCTCATGTGTATGTCAACGACGCCTATGGTGTGTGCCATCGGGCGCACGCCAGTGTTGCCGCAGTACCGTCTTTCTACCTGGACAAAGGCGCCGGTTTCCTGCTGCTCAAGGAAATCGAGTATCTGACTACGCGGCTGGAGGACCCGTCGCGCCCGTTCGTTCTGATCTTTGGTGGCGCCAAAGTCGACGAGAAGATCCCTGCGATCCGGGCGTTACTGAATCGTGCGACCACGGTGATCATCGGCGGCGCGATGGCCTACTCGTTTCTGAAAGCCCAGGGCCACCACCTCGGCAAGTCGTTGATCGCTTCTGATGACAAAGTCGAGCAGTGCAAAGAAATCCTCGCCGAAGCGGAACAGGCAGGGGTTGAGATTCTGCTCCCGGTCGATCATATTGCGGCCAAGCGTTTGAGTAAATCCGCTCGCCCTATACACGTGGACGGCATCGACATACCCGACGACCTGCTTGGACTGGACATCGGCCCCCAGACCATCGAGCGCTACTGCGATGCGATCGACCGCGCCCGCACGATTGTGTGGAACGGCCCGATGGGTGCGTTCGAGTATGATCCTTTCGCGCGCGGTTCGTTTGCCATCGCGCGTGCGGTGGCCGCGAATCGCCAGACGACCATCGTCGGTGGCGGCGACACCATTTCCGCGCTGAAGGGAGCCGGCGCGACGCGCGGCATCAGCCACATTTCGACTGGCGGTGGCGCCATGCTGCACCATCTGTCGAACAAACCGATGCCGGGCATCGAGGCCCTCGAGGCCTGAACGTTGACGCGACGTCGATCAGCACGGGCAGCCCATTGGGGCTGCCCGTTTTTCGTACGGCTGAAGGCACCATACAAGCGCAAAAAATGTGAGTTTTCCAACGCCGATACCGAATTGGTCGCGCTGAGTGCAATTCAGACGGCCTGCGAAACGACAACGACGCACCGCGCGGCCGCATGTTCAAATAACGAAACCTAACGCGTTGCCACAACTTAACTTTTTCTACTGCATAATCTGTAGGCATTTCGTACCGTGTGGCGCTATGTTCACCTCTGAGCCGAACTCCCACAGGGTTGCCCACAACTTTTCCCCAGCAATGGGTCAATGGCCGTGAAAAAGGGAACCACATCACGCATTCGACTGTCCCAAACTCCGAATGATGCGAATGTTCTGTGCCGATCTGCGCGACGGAAACCGGAAAAGCGCCAGTTGTGGTTTGCTTCAGCGCCGGTCACAATGGATGAGGGGCCGCACGGGTTGAACAGACCGGTTCATTCTGTCTAGAATTATCTGGCCCAGCGTTTTGTCTTTCTGGAAGGAGACCCCAGTGCCGTTTCTTCGTTTGTTGCTCCTGCTCGTGGCGTCCGCCTCAATACTCCTGCCCTTCAACGCCGAGGCACAATTGCCTGGAGTGCAACCGTTTGCGCTGAACCAGCGGCTTGCCAACATCATCGTGGAAGTTGCCCAGTATCAACCTCCATTCAAACTGGCGCCCAAGAAGCAACTGCTCACGAAGCTCTTCAACAAACCAACTGTCGTCGTGTACTGGATTCCGGGCCAGAAACCTTCCGAAAAGGCCGCCCTGGAACTCAGCAAGCGCGCAACAGGCTGGAAAAACATCGACGCACTACTGATCATGCGCGGCCTGAACCAGCAGGAGGTCAGCCGTGGTCTTGACTGGGTCCAGCAGCAACAGATCACCATTCCAGTTGTGATTGATCGCAGCATGGAGCTTGCGCTCGGCCTCCAGGCGGTTCGCGTGCCCAGCTACGCGGTGGTTGATGCTGGTGGGGTCTTGAAGATTCGTAAGGTGTCGGATCCCAAAAAACGTACGGCGGCGGGCCCCACCCTGGACGATATTCTGAGTGCCGCCGAACAGGGCAAGCCGGTCCCGGTTGCAGACGGCGAAATGCGCGAAGACACACGCATGCTGATCGGCGAAACCGCTCCGGACGTCAAAGTTTCCGCTGCGCCGTTCTCGAAGACGGCCAAGCCGGAAACGCGTACAGGCGGTGCCGGAAAACCCCGACTGGTCGTTTTCTGGCTCGCGACCTGTCCGCATTGCCAACGGGAGATGCCGCGCATTCATGCGTGGTGGCAAGCCCACAAGGACGACATCGAGCTGATCACGGTGACACGAACCGATTCAGAAGGCATCCGGGCCCACACGATCAAGTATCTGTCGAGCAAAGGCATTGCCGATATTCCCGTATACTCGGCATCCGCAGATGCATATCGGCAATGGAAGGTCGAGGGAATCCCAACCTGGGCCGTCGTCGGCAGCAATGGCAAGGTCATCGAGGCGCGTGTCGGCGAAGACCCACAGTTGCCGCACCACCTCAACCAGGCGCTGGCGAAAGCCAGATAGCGTACTGCCGCTGCAAACTGGTTGGCTGGCGCAGATCAGGCAGCCCCTCTGTCACCGGGCAGATCCGGAAATAACTGCTTGATGGCACCCTGAAACTCATCGAGCGCGAATGGTTTGCAGAGGATCTGGTCAACCACCGTCAACAACTGTCGGCGGTGCGCACCAGACGGCTCCTGTGTCGTCGTCAGCAGAATTCGTAACGGCGCGTCGCCGGGCGCGGCCTCATCGGCGAGCTTCCGAAGGCGCGCAAGGACGGCGTCCGACGCATCAGCCAGCGCGTGTGCATCAAGCACCAGCAGAGATCCCTGCTGCACACTGGTTGACCACAGATCCTCCAGCGCGGCGATCGGTGCCACGGCAAACCCCAGGTCAGAAAGAACCGTCTGAAAAAACGCGGCTGTTTCGGGCTGGGGTTCGAGCACATATGCGATCGTCTGCCCCGTCGCGCGCGCCGACGAAGCGATCTCCAGTCCACGAACCTGACTCTCATCGGTAGCCGCGGGTATTTCGACGGTAAACGTAGCCCCCTCACCTGCTCGGCTCTGCACATTGAGCGAACCTTCGTGGTTTTCGACGACCTCCTTGACGAGCGACAGCCCGATCCCCATCCCTCCGTACCGCCGTGTCGCCGAAGGATCAACCTGGTAAAAGCGTTCGAAAATTCGCGGCAATTTGTCCTCAGGAATACCGATACCCGTGTCCGCAACGACAAGCGTGACACGGTCCCCGCGTCGGCTCAATCGAACTGAAACCTCTCGACGGTCGCAGCCCGTCGTGAATTTGATTGCATTACCAATCAGATTGAGCAACATCTGCCTGATCTGATGCTGATCCCCACTGATATGTACCTCATCGGGGTCGCATGATTCGGCGTGCACTTCGACCTGTGCCTTTTCTGCGGAAGGCCGGATTTCCTTCAGCACATCCTCGAGCAGCGCGCCAAATGAAAAGACCTGGCGCTCAAACGGACTGAGACCGCGCACGGACTGGCTGGCCTGTACAAGACCTTCGATCACCCGGTTGAGATGATCGGCGTTGCGGACAATAATGTCCAGGAACTCTTTCTGAGTATCGTCGAGGTTGTCACCGTAGCGGTTGCGCAGCAACTCGGCATAGCCACGAATGGAAACCAGTGGTGTCTTGAGTTCGTGGCTCACATTCTGAAGCAGGCTGTCCTTCATGCGGTCCATTTCCTGCAGCAACACGTTGGCCCGCTCCAGCTCTTCGTTTTTTCGCTGTAATTCCTCGGTGCGCTGTCGGACCAGCTCCTGCACCTCACGTTTCGAACGCAGCAACGATTCGGTACGCGCCTCGACAACGGCCTCCAGTTCCGCCATCGACGCGAACAGGCCGCCACCACTGTCGCTTTGCAGCTCTTCTACGCGTCGTTTCAGGACATCGACGGTGCGCCGCAATGCAATCAGTTCCTCCTGCACGTCACTCATCACGCTGTCCCCCTGCGAACCATAGTCCGGTCAACGTGTGATTCAGATGCAGGCCCATGTATTGTTCGCCGAACGTGTTCCCGCCTGCCACGGCATAGTCACCGAGCTGGGCAGCCAAAAGCGGGACTTTGCCTGTACGATCCGCCTCGAAATAGCGGCCAAGACAATGGAACAGGACGCCTGCCTGGATCGGAACCGATGGCAGAAAGGCTTCGAGCGAGCCCGCCAGGTCCGTCGGACGCATCACACACAAGACGGTGCCTTCTGAAATGTCGCAGGCAAACTGCAGGGCACCATCAGGCCGAACATCCATGACACTGCGAATATACCAGGAATCTCGGAGGCGAATCCCGAATGGCCGCTCGGAACAGCGGGCAACCGTGAGCTCCGCAGGCTCACAGCCCAGCACAGCCGCAAGGACATCCCCGGCGCGGCGACCGTCGAGCTCCACAACCACGCGAGGCGTGTCTCCACAGGCTGTCACGACAAGTCGTTCATCGCCTGGTTCAAAATGATGATGCTGAAAAACTTCCAGCGGCACTACGGAGCGTATCAACAGAATCAGATGCCGTCCAGCGATCTTGCGGCCCTCGCTGATCACAAAGGTACTTTCCTGTCCGATCGACGTTGCCGCTGACCCGCCCACCAGCGGCAGCGACGGCAGCAGCAAATACAGCCGCGCCGCCATCAATTCTTCCTGACGATCCTGCCCTGTCGCGAACAGGATCATTGCACCGTTGCGGTCAGGATATCGGTCGGCAAGTTCGTGCTCCGCTTCCAGGACGCGATTGGCGAGCAGATGCCACTCATCGCTATCGGCTGGCGTCGCCGTCAGGATCGATCGGACTGCAACCAGATTCCGCGGCAGGACGATCCACGAGACACCCCGTTCAAGTAAGGCCTCGGGCCCCAGTGCCCCAGCCACGGACATCCCGAGAACCTGACTGTCAGAAGGAAGCGCCGCGACCAATTGATCAAGCCACTTGTCCGTACACAGATCCGGGTGCGCAAACAGCAGAACCGTATCACCCTGAGAGGTTGCTGCAGCGATGTCGCGGATCACTTCGCCGTCAACAACCGGTGAAACGCCATGTGGCCATGCCGACGTCACCGGACGGGGCGCCTTCGATACAGCCAGACCAGGAGGACCAGGAACGGCACGAATCCGTCTGCGGAGCCTCCGGGAGACGCCTGGCATCCGCAACCACGCCGGTCTCGCCGAGAGAGATCCCCCGTGGTCTCGCTCACTGCTGTCGAAGCATCCGCGTACACCAGCAAGGTCTGCCACTGGGACGGATCGCCTGCGAGTTCGAATCCACTGACAGGCTCGGTCACCGCGAAACGCCACTCGACAACACCCGGCTCCGCAAAGGTAGACACGGCGCGAACACGACCGTCTGCGTCAATCGTCGCCGGAAGCCACGATATCGCTCCCGAGTCCCCGATCCGCCAGGCGACCGCCGCAGCGAGGCCAGATGGATCGCCGATGTCTCCGATCAGCCGCGCCGCAAAGGAGACCGGCGCAGCCGCCGACACCGGGTTCGGCACTGCACCGCTGACCAGAAACGGCGCCTCGCCGAGCCAGACCAGCAAGGGTGAATCATCGATCGCGCGGGCGGCGTTGAGCATGTGCCCGCCAGAGATCCGGGCCGCGTCAGCCACGTCAGATAATGTCCGTGCGCGAAGCGACATCGTCGAGACCACCGCGGCTGGCTCCAGCGATGGGTCATGCATCCGAACCAGCGCTGCGACACCGCTGGCAAAGGGCGCAGCCATGCTTGTCCCCTGCGCCAGCTCGTACGCTCGGCCACCCGCGTAGTTCGCCCCCGGACGCCACCAGCGCACGGAAACGATTTGCAGCCCACCCTGAACCAGGGACGCACTGCCGGCCCAGTTTCCTGCCGTCGTCATCACAAAACGAATGCTCAGACTCGACGGGAGCGGCGCCAACAGGCTGCCAAAGTCGAGAAATCGCTCAACCACGCCGTAGCCACTGAATGTGCCCTGGTCATTGGGCAGATCCTTCCAGATCGCATTGCCATCCGATGACGAAGCGCTGTTGGTGCTGTACTGCAGTTTGACCGAAGATCCCGGCCCGAGGTCGTGATACAGCACGACCTGCAGCACCGCACGCCCAAATACGGACGCATCGAATGGTTCGCTGGTCAGCGTCTGGGTCCAGGGTCCGGTATGCGCTTCCGGCGGCTGCCGAACAGCCGCGTCATAGTCGCCGACAACAATCTTGTCGCCTGTCAGCGTTTCCGCCACTGCCCAGTGCGTTCCCGACGCGCGAAAGTCGGTACCCAGGACGGGGCCCGGAAACAGTTTGCCGATCGACCCACTGAAGCCGTTGAAGTTTCGTTCATTCCAGACATCCTCACGACCCGGAAGCGCCGTTCGTATCGCCACACCCGGTGCGGCAACGTGGACCTTCTGACCGGTATTCGCGAAAGATGCCAGTCGGCCATCATTCGTGTGCGCCGTGACCACGATCATGCCTGGGATGGCCCACGCGGCCGGATAGAAGGGCTGCTGGTCAATGTCATGCCCGTCGTTGCCCGCCGCCGCGACGATGACGATGCCATCCGCAACGAGCTGTTGCAGCTTTTCGAGCAGCGCCTGCGATGGTTCCGGACCGCCCCAGCTCAGATTGACGACATCCACGCCTGCCTGGCGCACGAATTCAAGCGCTTCGATCGCCGCAGACGTCAGATTGCAATCGCTTTCGGCATCGAACCGTTCGGCACCCAGCGCCTTCGCAACAACGATTCGGCTGTCCCAGACAACGCCAGCGATCCCGACGCCGTCGTTGCCCGCTGCGCCTGCGATCGCTGCAACCTGGGTACCGTGGCCGACGAGATCTTCCGGCTCACCATCATGGTCACAAGCGTCCCAGCCATACACCGACGCAGCAAATGTCGCATCGGTAAGGTCGCCTGGCGCGGGCCGCCAGATCCGCGCCTTCAAATCGGGGTGCTCCGGGTCGACCCCACTGTCGACGACACCGATGCGCACGGTCGCCGAACCGGTCACCGTATCCCAGGCCAGATCCGCGTCGAGATCATAGCTCGATGCGTTTTCGGTGTCCGAAACGGGATCCAGATCGCACCAGGCGACGCCATCATTCGGATCCGAGTCGCAAGCCGCACTGTAGCCGTCCGCGGCATCCTGAGGGTATCCAAGCGGCTGGCCGGTGTTGCGCAGTCCCCACTGCTGCGCAAAGTCCGCGTCGTTGGGCAACGTGCTGACCAGTTGCCAGCGCCGGTTCGGCTCGACGACCGTAACTGCCGTAACCTGCGCAAGCAGATTGCGCAGCGCCGGTTCGTCCATCGCAGCATCGAGGCGCAACCGCAACCACTGCGGCGCCGCAATCGGGCCAACGAGACGAATCAGACGATCGATCTGGGGAATCGCACGAACCTGGGCGATGAACCGTTCGACCGTCGTGTCGGCCGGCAAACGGATCAACCAGTCGCTTGCCAGGCCGTGATCGGCCTGCGCCGGACGTACCAGCACCAGGCAAAGCAGCAACGCCCGCGTCCATCGCTTCATTGTCCGTTAGAATAACATGGCAACAGTCACAAATTCCCGCTTTTTCGGGCCGCCTTGCCCCTCCTGGGGACCGCGCGGCATGGAGTACATTTACGATGGCGACGATATCCTGCAAACGCTGCGGCAAAGACGGCGAGCAACTCGACCAGAAGCCGTTGGGCGGCTCGCTCGGCGACGAGATCCGCGATTCGATCTGCGCCTCCTGCTGGGCCGAGTGGGACGAACTGCAGTTGAAGATCATCAACGAATATCGCCTCAATCTGGCAATTCCGCAGCATTACGATATGCTGGTGGACGAAATGCGCAATTTCCTGAACCTGAAAGAAGGCGCCACCGGCACACAGAGCCTCGAGCTCGAGGACGACTGATCCGGCAGCCGACCGCAAGGAATCGACCGTGCCCAGAACAACCCGTGTTTCCGTTGTTGCACTTGGAATTCTGTTGTCAACCGCAGTGCTCGCGGATCCGCCACGCCGCAACATCTACTTCGGCGATCTGCACACCCACTCCAACCTGAGCGCCGACGCCGTACTGATGCAGCTCGCGCATGGCGTACAACGCGGCCCCGAAGCCGCCTGCCTGTACGCGCGGGCGTGCGCCCAGGTGGACTTTTACGGCCAGAGCGACCACGCCGAAATGCTTGATCGTGCCGACTGGGAGCGTGAGCAGGCTGCCGTCAAAGCCTGCAACGAAGCCGGCCTCGCGGCAACGGACGCGAACGGCGACCCGGAAATCGTTGTGTTCCATGGATTTGAATGGACCTCGTCGGCCAAGGGGCGCTACTGGGGACACAAGAATGTATTTTTCAGGAACGATACAGTCCCCGAAATGCCGGTTGCCGCGTACACGATCCCGGAAGTCGGCGCGGCGAATTTTCGCGCATTGTGGGCCGCGATGGGCATCTATCGACAGCTCGGCGTCACGCTGCTACCCGGACTGCATGCCGCCAACCGCAGCTTCGAGGTCAACAGTCGCAAGCGCTGCGGCGCAGCGGACGACGGCTACGATTGCATCCGCGTGGCCGACGAGCCAAAAGAGCTCTGGCAGATTCTGAACAGCTACTACGGGAATCCAGCGTATCGAGACGGTGGCTACGACGCGCTCGTCATCCCGCACGGAACCGCGTGGGGCATGGCCAAGCTCGGTACCAACTGGGATATCCAGCTCAACAGCGAGCAACACGATCCTAACTTGCAGCGGCTCATCGAGGTCTTTTCTGGCCATGGCAACAGCGAGGAGTACCGCGACTTCGATGCACCTGACAGCGGCTATGAAAGCTGTTTCGACCGCGCCGCGAAGCTTCAGGCCGCCTGGTGCCGCCTGCATGATGTGTCCGCCGAAGCGTGCCGCGACGACATCGACCGCGCGCGCGAAACCGCCGCCGTGCCCTTTGCAACCGACCCGGAAGACTGGGGGCGCTGCAACCAGTGCACCGACTGTTTTCAGCCGGCCGAACGCTACCAGCCAGATGGCAGCGTCCAGGCGGCACTCGCCAAAACCGGCTTCGAACCCGATGGCAGCAAACTGCGTTACCATTTTGGCTTCATCGCGGCGACCGATGATCACGCCAGTCGCCCCGCCAGCGTGATGGAACGACGGATGCTGGCGGACTGGGGCCTGCCAGTATTTTTTCAGGCCACGCTAGGCACGGCATTCGCGCCCAAGGGACGCAATCCGGTTGAAGCCGAGCGCGTCGCGAGCTATTTTTATCCCGGCGGACTCGTGGCCGTACACGCCGACCGCCGGACACGCGAGTCGATCTGGGAAGGGCTGAAACGGCGAGAGACCTACGGCACATCGGGGCCGCGCATTTCGCTGTGGTTCTGGGCGGCTGCGAACGACACCGAGGTCACGATGGGCGGCCGTCTGGCGGCCAATGCCAGCCCAGTGTTCCAGTTCGAGGCACTTGGTGGGCCGGTCGAGCAGCCGGGTTGCAGCGATGCAACCACGGCACGCTGGGGACAGTCCACGGTCGAGAACATCTGCCTGAATGCATGCTTCAATCCGTCCCCACGGCGCAGTGGCATCGACCGCATCGAGGTCGTCCGCATTCGGCCGCAGCAGACTCCGGACGAACGGATCGTGTCCTTGATCGACGACCCGTGGAAAGTGATCCGCAACCCCGATCGTGATTCGGCGGGCCGCCCCTCGGCGCGGTTCCGCGGGTCGTTTACCGACCCGGAATACGCAACGGGCGCGAGAGACGCCATCTACTACATCCGCGTCATCCAGGAACCAACACCGTCGGTCAACGGACAGCCGATGAAGCCCGGCCCCGATGGATCGCTGGAGCCCTGCCCCCTGCACTACAATGGCGACGACTGTTTGTCGCTGGCCGAAGAGCGGGCCTGGTCGTCACCGATCTACGTCGACTGGAGACCCTGAACAGGTTCCCACGACTGCCGTTCCCGCTCACTCATTCTGAAACAGGCGATCTGGCACGCCGTTTGCTGCTGATCAGGCGACTCACGAAGGAGGTTGCCTGTGAGCGAGCACATCGAAGCCAGCAAGAGCCAAAAGATTTTCGTCGTCGACGATGACCCTGACCAACTGTTCATCGCCAGTCGCGCGTTGAAACGCGCCGGCTACCAGGTCGAAACGGCCGACAACATCTGGATTGCCCACAAGGTCGGCGAATTCCGCCCCGACCTGATCCTGATGGATGTCCAGTTCGCAAACTTCCAGAACGGCCCGGTCGCGGTCAAGGCGCTGAAGAAAAACCAGCTCGGCCGCGACACGATCGTATTGCTCTATTCAACGATGCCCGAGACCGACCTCGCGGCACTGGTTGTGGAATGTGGCGCGGACGGGTACGTCTGCAAGCACGAGGGTCCTGCATCACTGATCCACGAAGTGCGCCGCCATCTGGACCGTCGAGCGTTGCACACGGGTACCGCGCTGCCGGACGTGGCCAACGGCTGACAGTCGGTCAAGCTGCAGCGACAGCTCTGCTACCCGCGCGAACGACGGTATGGGAGAACGACGCGGAACAGCGATCCCTGACCCGATTCACTTTCCACACCAATCGTTCCGCCGTGGGCTTCAACGAGTTTGCGGACGATCGCCAGCCCGAGTCCCGTGCTGGCTTCACCGCCGGTCGGCACGGAGCTTGTGCGGCTGAATGGCTGGAACAACAGTTCCTGTTCCGACGCGGCGATACCTGGTCCCTGGTCCTGAACCTCAACGGCCACGGCCCCCGGCCCCGAGCCGACGCGAACGTCAATCCGGCTGCCGCGTGGCGAGTATTTGATTGCGTTCGACAGCAGATTGTCGAAAACCTGCATCAATTTCGACCAGTCACCTTCGATCGCATCAGGTTCATCCAGGATACTCAAGTGGATCTGCATGCCCTTCGTATTTGCGTCATGACGCCGCAATTCGACCGTCTGTTGCAGCAACGCAGGAATCGAAACACTGGTCAGGCGCAATTTCACCTTCCCGGATTCGATTGCGGAAACATCGAGCAATTCTTCGATGATCGCCAACATCCTGTTCGCGGATCGTTCGACACCATCCAGCAGAGACAGCGCATCTTCCTTGTCTTCGTGTTCGACGGCATCACGCAGGAAGCTGGCGTAACCGCGGATGGTTCCGATCGGATGGCGCAGGTCGTGTACAACCATCCCGAGGAATTCGTTTTTCTGTTCGTTCGCGCTGGCCAGCTCGCGATTGGTTTTTTCGAGCTGATCCCGCATGCGTGACAGCTCGTTGTTGCGCTCAAACAGCTCGCGGTTGATTTCGATCGCGTTCATGTAGGTCGACAGCAGCAGATCGACAATCTTCCGCGGATGACTGGTGACCGTCATCACCTGGCCATCATAGTTGATTTCCATCGAATCGAAATGTCCCTGGTCGCGGTCACGTCGGTTTCGCACCAGGTAGTCGATCTGGTTCAGGAGAAACTCAGCGCTGTAGGGCTTCGTCACAAAGCTGTCGGCGCCTGCATTGATACCGCGCACGACATCGCCCCGCTCCCGCAACGCGGTCAACAGAATGACCGGCAGCCCCTCAAACTGCGGCTGCGCATTGATCCAGGTGCAGAGTTCGAAACCGTCTTCCCCCGGCATGACGATGTCGCTGACGACGATATCGACCTGCGCGCCTTCATTCAGAAGCAGATCCCGCGCTTCTTCCGCGCTCCCAGCCAGCGTCACATCGTGCCCGCCCGATTCGATGTCGGCTGCAATCTGAACGGCCTGTGTTGGGCTGTCCTCGACGACGAGAACGCTATAGCTGCCTTCGCGGGTTGTATTCATCATTTTTTCTCCACTGACTGGGATGCTACGCCTTTTCGATGGAATGTTTCCGCCGCAATCAGCTCTGACAACAACGCGGTCAATGCGTTCAGTGGTGCAACGATCGCGCCAGGCGCCTTGCGGACCGCCGCCTCGGGCATCGACGGCGCCATCGCATCATCGGGATCCTGAATAAAAATTGTCGCCCCCCGCCGGTCGAGCGCCTCAAGTGTTTCGCTGCCATCGGTACCTGTTCCGGTCAGCAGCACGACCACTCCCGGACATGACTGCTCCAGCAGAGACCTCCACAAGACGTCAATGACCGGACTCGCCACGCGTTGCGATGGTCGCGCCGACACTTCGACGCTCGTATCGTCGCAGCGCGTCAGCACAAGATCAAGGGATCCCGCCGGGATCGCGACCGCACCCGGTGGCACCTGAGCGGGTTGATCGCGGTCAACGACGATAACGCGCAGCCCGGTAGTTTCTTCCAGCCAGCGCGCGAATCCATCGACGAACCCCGGCGCGAGATGTTGGGCCAGCAAGACCGGCACCGGTAGAGGCCTGGGCAGCTCCTTGAGCAGGTGAACCACGGCCTGCGGTCCGCCGAGAGAGGCGCCAATTGCAATCAGACATAGCGAACCTCCAAGTGCGTGTGTCGCGCGCTTTGTTGTCCGCGGAGGCGGCACCGCGGTCGAATACCTCCTGACCACCGGCACCCCGGCGGCGACTCTGAGCGCCCGCAGCCAGTCTTCGACGAGTCGCGGCTCGCCACAGGCCGGTTTTTCGACACAGGCGATCGCGCCGGCCTGGAGCGCGGCAAACGCTTTTTCCGGATTCTTGTCGTGCCAGGACGCGCTTGTAACAACGATCGGGATCGGGCGCGACTGCATGATGCGCTCGACAAAGGTCAACCCATCGATGCCGGGCAGCTCCATATCGAGTGAAATCACGTCGAACCGCGTCGGATCGTCGTCGATCAATGCCAACGCTTCCTCGGCGCTCGTCACGTCGGCTGCGACTTCGAACCAACCCTGCTCCTCGAGCAGCGCGCAAAGCGCCAGACGCTGGGTCGGTGAGTCCTCCACAATGAGAACGCGTATCGGCTGTTGCGATCGGTTCACGATGTCGATGCTCTTCCTGCGAATCTGCGGATGGCGTCGAGCAGGGTCCCCTGCTCGAATTCACCCTTTACGATATACGCATCGGCGCCAACGTCAACGCCGCGCCGCCGGTGTTCGTCCGACGCGAGCGACGTGACAAGAATCACCGGGAGACGCGACCAGGCATCCTGGCTGCGGATCGCGGCGGTCAGCTCGAATCCGTCCAGATTCGGCATCTCAATATCCGAGACAACGACGTCGACGCCTTCGGTTTGCAGGATACGCAGCGCCTGCTGGCCGTCTTCGACGGCAATGACATCGTAGCCGGCCTGTTCGAGCATGCTTTCCAGAAAAATGCGCGATGTCAGCGAATCCTCGGCGACCAGAACCCGAATGGGCCCCCGGTCTGCATCGCTGCGGCGCGCCCTCGTCGCACCGGAACTCGCCCGTGAAATGATCGCTTCGGGTTTGAGCAGGGGTATGTCGAACCGGGCGCCGTTGCCTACCAGTCCGGTGACGAGTTCGTGACTGGCCAATGGCCGGGCCGCTGGCGCAACCGGCAGGACATCCAGCAGTTGCAATTCGCTGACGACAACACCGGCCAGGCGCTCACCGGCACGCAAGACGAGGCAATAGCGATCGTCGTCTTCCAGGACAGCGTCGCCGAGCAGTGCCCCGGGATGAATCACGAGATGCCGACCGCCGGACACCGCAATCGTACCATCCGCGGCAACGGCCGTCTTTGCATCCAGGACCCGTACAATGGCGCTGGCGGGCACTGCAAACTGGATGCCACCGCTCGTCGCGACGAGGACCTCGGCCTCACGCAGCGTCGCAGGAAAGTGAATCCGGAAACGCGTCCCCTTTGACCGGTTCGTCTCAAGATCGACCGTGCCCCCCAACGCCCGGACGCGCTCCCGGACGATGTTCATGCCGAGTCCGCGGCCGGAAAGTTCGGAAACGCGGTCGGCGGTCGAGAGCCCGGGCCTGCAGAGCGCGTCAAACAGGTCGAAAGCGCCGTCTGCGTCACCGACGCGAGACCGGATTGCATCCACATCGATACCCCGGCCATCGTCAGCGATTTCCACATCATAGCCGCCGTCAGCCGTCTGACGTAGCTTCAGCCACAACTGCCCAACTTCCGGCTTGCCGGCGCGGGAACGCTCATCGGGCGGTTCAATCCCGTGATCAATCGCATTGCGTAGCAGGTGGGTCGCGACTTCGACGAGCGCCTCTGCGACGCCGCGGTCGATATCGAGGTGCTCCCCTTCGATCTCGAAGCGGACTTTTCGTCCGGCGATGCGTGCAGCGCTCCAGACGACCTCCTTCAGGATGGGCGTCAATTCCGCAACAGGCGTTCTGAACAACGAGGACACGGCAGACCGCAGTTGTTGCGCGACACGCTGAAGGGTATCGGCCAGATCCCCGAGTTCCCGAGCGCCGTACTGCCCATGCAGCCGACGTGCGTTGAGTACGGCGGCCGTCAACTGCTCCTGGCTTTCTGCGATCGACTGAACGAGCCGTTCGTCGATCCGGATCGTCCGAACCGAGTCGATACCCACGTCCGGCTCAGTCGCGGCTGGTGTAACTTGTGCGCCCACGGACACAGCAGCGTCCCCCCCCTGGACCGGACGCTCCGCGGCGGCAGGTTCCGGAACAGGTGATTCCGGCGCTTCCCGCTCCCGCGCATCATCGCGCCCGGCTTCAGCCGCTTCGATCAGCGCGTCCAGCAACGCCGTAAAGTCTGCTTGCGCCTCAGCGTCAAAGGGCTCGCCCGATCGCACCGGGGACAGGGTGTCCTCGATTCGTGTTGCGATCTCGACGATCCTATCTTCCTGAACCGCGCGGGCCGCCCCCTTGAGGCTATGTGCCGCGCGGTACGCATTGGTGATGGCTTCCGCATCGACATCTTCCAGGCCACTCTGCACGGACATCGCCAGCGAACGCAGGCTGTTCAGGTGCTGTTTGAGTTCGGCTGCGAATGCCTGCCGTAACCGCTTCTGAAGCTTGTCGTTCACGCGCCCGAATCAATCCACCCGGAAGCTGGAAACGCGATCACGCAGCGTGCCTGCGATCTCGCGCAGTCGGTCAAGCATGTCGTTCGTCTGGGTCATGGCCAGATCCTTCTGTTCAACCGCCGCACGAACGCCCTCCATGGCCTCCTGGATCTGATCCAGGCCGATATTTTCCTGTTTGACGCCTTCGCTCATCTGCGAGACGAGCAGCGCCGACTCCGCAACGACGTCCGCGAGCTGGAAGATCGTCTCTCGTGCGGACTCGCTCCGGTCTTTCGCCTGAACGACCGCCTTGTGCGCCTGTTCGACGGCCATCGTCACCTGGCCGGTGATTTGCTCCATGCCCTGCAACGTCTCGCGGGCATTCGCGCTTGCTGTATGGGTCTGGCTGGCCAGAGCCCGGATTTCCTGGGCGACGACGGAGAAGCCGCGACCCGCCTCGCCAGCTCGCGCGGCCTCGATGGCCGCATTCACGGCGAGCATGTTCGTCTGGTCGGCGATTTCGGTGACTGCGGCGTTCAGATCCTGCACTTTTTTCGCTGCCTGGCCGAGCTCGGCAACCAGTTCACCCACGCGCCCCATATGTTCGGCCACGCGGCCGGCTTCACGGTTGACCTCATCGGTCGACTCTTTCCCGCCCTCACTGATGGTTCTTGCATGATCGGCAAGTTGCTCGACTTCCTGCGCCTTGCCCTGATTGATAGATGCAATCTGCCGGATTTCGCTGAGCGAGGACGCCGTCTCGGCGATCGCAGCGGATGTCTCCTGCGCCGACGCCGCCACTTCCGACACGGCCGCGCCGATCTGAGAAACCACCCCATCCAGATCCGTCGCACCCTGATGCATTTCCCGGACCGCATCGCGGACGCCGTGGATCGCCTCCTGCAGGCTGGCCTCGATCACGGAGAACTCATTCTTTCCGTGAGTGTCGTTCAACCCAGTGATGCTCAGATCGCCGTCCGCGACACGCCGCGCGATGTCAACCGCAGCCTGGCTCCGTCGTTGCAACGCGAACACGATCCACAGGAACAGTCCCAGTGACAACGCCGTACACACGACCAGCAGCGCCACATCACGGTTTCGCTGGCGCATCATCGTTTTGCGCAGCGTCTGCCAGCGGGACAAGGCGCTTTGCTCGCTGGCGATGGCCTCCCGAAGCACGTCCGCGACCAGCGTAATGCGCTCTCCGGGGCGAATCTGCTTCTTATCGAAAAGCGCGTCCAGCGCGTCGAGTGATGGGATCCGCAGGCCCAGATCTTCTGCGGTGTCGCCGCTTTGCATGATCGCGCCACGGTAAAAAAGTGGAGCGTGACACGCTCCGATTCCACGCAAGCGCGGAACCGCGCATCGTTCATATTGCAACACGCGTAAGACCAGATGTTGCACGACGTCGATGCGCATCAGCGCCCGCTCCGCAAGCTGGGCCACATCGCCGGCCCGCTCCAGCAGTGCCATATGCAACGCCTGTATGGTGGCAACCGCTTCCAGCAGCTTTTGCATGCCAACAGCATCAGGTGTCAGTTTCAGATTCGAAACTTCGTTCAACAAATGTACCCGCGCGGACTCCACTTCCGGCCAGTCCGGGCGGGCTACGTCGAGCACGGCGGCAATGTCGGCAGGAATCGACAAAGAACGCTCGGCGCCCGTGCGCTGCGCCTCCGCGAACAGCTCCAGCACGTCCACCATCAGCGACGTCTCGGCGCGCGCAAGCTGCTCCATAGCCTGCAATCGCTCGGCGCGCTCCATTCCCTCATTGTTTCTGCGGATATCGACGATCTCAAAGCCGATTGCGAGCACAATCCACGGAACCGCAACAAAAAAAAACAGGACGGGGAGTTTCAGGCGCGCAATCATACATGGCCTCCAATGACTCTCGAGGGATACTTTCGACCTCGCAAACGGTTGAATCTGGTGACGTACAGACGATCTGTTTGATGTTTACAGCCGTGCTTGTCTCGGTATGACATTCAGCCTGCCCCCTGCCGATCTGCAAAACACGGCAACCCGCTGACGAACTCGGTGAGCGCCTGGGCGTCGATATGCCAGCATCCGTTCGCATCTCGACCGCGCGTCCAGGCGCGCCAGGCCGCGTGAGGCGGGGCCGGATCGAGCTCCTGATCCGCGGGCCGCGCCGCGATTTCGATCCGTTCCCCGCCCAGCGCGATCTGTCCCGCGCGACAACTGCCAAGCAACAGCGCGGTTTGCGGCCTCGTTGCCTTGAAACCGGCGAGCTGAAACGGATCGATACAGGCAAACGACTGTCGCTTCCAGACCACCGCGCCCGGGATCTCGGGCGGCAGCCCCGGGATGCGCTCAACGATGACCTCGTTGAGCATGGCCACCGCATCCGCCCCCCGGACGGCAAAGACCATGCCCCCCCCGTGAATCAGGGCATATTCGTGCAACGCCGCGGCCCGTCGACCCTCGTCCGCGGCCCCGCGTGCAATCCGGCGGCGCCGCGATTCGAGCAATCGCTCCTGTTCAGTCATCGTGCTCACTCCCCTTCAAGCCTTCTCAACACTTCCTGGAGCATCTTGCGCATCGAACCAGCGGTCTCCCCTTCGCACCCGGGCGGTCGAAAATCGGCATCGTACCAGATCGCAAGCCGCAGTGCCTGTTCAAGATGCAACCGTTCAGCGCGACGATCCCCCTGCTTCGCAGCCAGGCGCGCCAGCAGAAACTCCGCGCCCAGATGTCCCGGATCCAGATACACGACCTGCCTCAGCAGCATCTCTGCACGCTGATCTTCGCCGTCGGCAACCGCCCGGGCCGCATCCAGCCACAATCGATCGGGGTCGAAGGTCACATTCCCAGGATCAGCGGCTGCCCGTTCTGCCGCGGCAAGTCCCCGATCCGTCGCTATTGTACGGGACACCGCTGGCTTCGCCGACACCTGTGTCGACAGCGGACGCTCGGCACCTGCCGCTGCCCTGCGCTCAACATCGGTCTGGCTGCCACGAGGTCGTGTGGGATTCGAGCGCCCCAGCGCTGCTTCGTTGCTCCTGCCATAGACGGCCGGATACACTCGACTCACCACAGCAAGCGTTGGCCGTGGAACCAGTACAGTATCCGCCGGAGCCACCGCCAGCAACCCCTTCTCGGCGAGCCTTTCGGCCATCCGCTCGCATACTTTCGCGGCTGCGGCCTCGTGGAAATAAATCAGGACGTTCCGACACAAGATCAGGTCGAAACGCACAGCCGAGTCGCCAAGCGCACTCCAGTCGTCCGACAGCAGATCTAGCTTTGCAAACCGAATCATCTGCCGAACGTCGGTCGACAACCCCCATAGTCCGGGTGCGATCGCGGTGAAATGTCGTCGCCGAATCTCTTCCGGCACGCCGCGGAAGGACCAGTCACGCCAGATCGCTCGTTCTGCGCGGTCCAGTGCTTCTTCGCGCACGTCTGTTGCAAGAATCGTGACGCGATCGGCTGCTGTCGGAAAATGTTCGCGAATCATCAGGGCCAGACTGTACGGCTCTTCGCCGGTGCTGCATCCGGCCGACCAGATCCGGACGCTACCCTGAGATCGCAACAAGTCCGGCAGAACCTGCCGGCGCAGCAGCTCCCATAACCGCGAATCGCGAAAAAAGAACGTTTCGCCCACCAGGACTTCCTGCGCCAGCGCGGCCACCGCATCCGCATCTTCTTCGTTGAGGCGACGCAGCGCATCGCCGCGAGAGGCGCCCAGTCGCGCCCCCGCACGCTCCGCGGCCCGCAAAAGCGCGCGATCCGTCATGTGCCGACATTCGATCCCCGCGGATTCGCGCAGTATGCGCCGAAGCTGCGGGGCTTCCAGTTCCTGCGACCTCACCGCCGACACCGCCCTGCTACGACGCCGCGACAGTGGCACAAAGCTCGGCGAGATCAGCAGTCACGAACGCGCCAACATCGCGCAACAGCCACACCTCACCGCCGCTGATGACCGCTCGTTCCAGCCCGACAGCGCCTGCGGCCGGCACGTTCACCTCAACGATTTCGCGAATCAGCGCGATGTCGCCGATCTCATCCAGCCACAACAGCACCGGACCGGCGGGGCTTGCACACTCGAGAAACGCCTGATCAGCCGTCAGTTCCGAACGATGCCCCGACGCCAGATAGCCGACATCGATGACCGGAAGCACGCGGCTGCCGACCGGCACGATCCCCGCAATACGCGGGTCATCGACGCCGGCCGGATCGACGATGCAGGACGGATATGCGTGGATCACGCCGTCGAGCGGCAAAGCAAAACGAAACTGCCCCGCCTGGAGCAGCAAAACCCGTTCCGCACTCGATTCATTGATCAACACAACGCTCATCCTAACACGCTGTTGCCGGAATCAACACTGCAAAACACCCCGTGCGTGCAGCGTGCAGCGCGCACCGCCATAGAGCGGCGACCATTCGCGTGGCGCTGTTTCAGTCTGAAACAGCACCGTGGCACAAATGTTGCTACGCAAGATTCTGCGCACCCGTGGCCGTCGCGCAGCTACCCAATCAGTATCGGAGCCCTCTTGTCATATTTACCCCCCTCCCCCCGCATCCTGATCGCCGATCGCGACGTCACCGTGACGCGCCGTCTGGCGGCCATTCTGGAAGCTGCCGATTTCGCCGTCGAAACCGCAAGCAACGCGTGGATCGCGTCACAGGTCGCCAAATTCCTCCCCGACGCGGTTCTGATCAATCCGCGTTTCGGCCAGTTCGACAGCGGACTGGAAGCCGTCCGCGCGCTGCGGCGCACGCGCTTCGCTGGCAACGTACTCTATCTGCTTCTGACCGATGCGAAGGATGCTGAATTTCTGGTGGGCGCCTGCAACGCCGATGGCGCCATTTCGCCACATAGCAACAGCGCGACGTTCACCCGTGAACTCCGGGCATACCTGGCACGGCTCGGCAAGGACGGACTGACGCCCGCTCATGCCATGCCGGCCGCCCGCCCTGCCACGGCTGTTCAACTGGATCCTGGCGACACCGCGAGAGAAAGTCCCCGCCAATCGCCAACTGGGACTGTCGTCAGGCCGGCGAGATCGTTCCCGCGAGAAACACCGTCCCGTCCGTACCGCGAGCGCGAATCTGTGCCGCCGCGCGTTCGACAATCACGGTCTGCGGCATAATCAGCGGGCGCACGAACCGGACATCGATCTGCTCGATCGAGCCATCCGGCCCCTCGATGATCTCGAAGGTCCGGGCAAGCGTGCCGAAGCCATGCAGAATCGGCCGTTTGAATCCGGACAGTCGCGCCATTGGCGGAATCCAGTGGATCGGATTGAGATCTCCGGTCAGAAAGGCGAAATTGCGCCCATCGTCGGAACGAACATCGAATCGGCCGGCTTCAGTCCAGTCAGGTTCTTTTCCCTGCTTCTTGCCGCCTCCGCCGCGCTTCTTGGGAATGACGGCATAGACATCGGCGATCAGCGCATCGGGTTGCTGTCGCGGGCCTGTCGTCAAACGCTGATGAATGCGCACCCGCCGCTCGTCCTCATCGACCGACTCCAGTCGCGCAACCGCCTGAAGCGGCGCGCCGCGCGGAATGTCGCCGTTGATGGTCATCGCGCAGCCCTGATTCAGCACCTTCGCCATCGGATACGGTAGCCCTTCGAGCGTCCGCGTCAGCGCCGGAAACCCCCATTGCGGAAACATGTGCGGCGGAATGCGGTCGCGGTACTTGTCCGGTGCTGCTCCTGCCCACGCGACATACGCATCGACCAGCTCATTGGAGCGCGGAGGCACGGTTTCGCTGATCTCTCGTCCAGGCGTAGACGGTGCAGCCCCCTTGCGCGCGGGGATGGCCGCCGCGGCAACGGTACGGCCAAGGGCCTTGATCACGGGAAGCTGATAGCGAAGCATACGCGGAGAGACAGACATTGCGACACCTCCATCTGTGTGGTGCAACACCGATTCGGCGCGGCCAGGGCCCTTGAATCTCCCGCTACAACGCACCGAGTCAAGGCCCGTGCCGCACCCGGACATAAAAATTACAACAGTGATATAATATCAGACACGCAGGATCATCGCGGACCATTTCCGCACGCGTCATTCATACAACGAACATCTCGCCGGAAGGAGCGCTCAATGAGCGACATGCTGCTTGAATATGGGAACCATCCCGTGGTCAAGAAGGCCATTCAGACGCTGGGGCTTCCCCTGCCCGTGCC
>RFIY01000051.1 GCA_003695505.1 Candidatus Dadabacteria bacterium
AGCACAACCAGATAGCCATATTCGTCCGCGTGCCATCCTGCGAACAGATGCTCAAGCGTCAAGTCGATGTCCGCATATGCGCCGAGAATCCAGAGCGCCCTCACGTGGGAACGTAGTTCGCGCTGCTGTAACGCCGACACAACCAACGTTCCGGCGAACGATGGTGCAAACACCATGAAGGGAGCGCCATGGCGCAGCGACACCCGATGAAGTGAAGCGCCGACGTCCTCAACGCAACGCGTCGATAACTCGAGGCGCTCCAGCGAAAGGATCCTCGGCAACCAGGCCTCAAATCCGGCTGCGGCCCAGGCATCGGCCAGCGCCAGCAGCCGCGGATCGCGGTTGCCATATGGACTCAGACCGTGCAGCAAGACGATCGCGCCACGACTTGACCGCCGTGGTGTGACGCGCAAATCGCCATCGCCGATCTGGTTTACAGGATGGGCGGCGCCCCCGGACCCAATGAGGCGTCGCAACAGTCGGGCGCAGATCAGCAGTGTCCGCATTGCAGTTTTCCGAGCGTTTGCCCCTCAAGAATCTGGCCGGGCACATTCGTAAAGACGAATTCGGCACCCCGTCTCAACTCGCGGTGGCAGACCCCCCGATGGGTCACAAAACCAGTACCAACCCATTGTCCGGACCTGCGATGAGCATCGATCAGGTTCTGGCTACAAAACCACAGTGGGCCAGCGATCCCGGCCAGACCAGCTCTCCGGGCCAGACGGCTGCGCGACGCCATGCCGGCCGTTCCGACCGCGACGACGGCAGGCCACAGACGAGCGGGAATTGCTTCGAGCTGTGCCGGCTCGAGGATGAGAAGATGATAATCCCGCTTCGGTTCCAGACAACCAAGATGCTGCTGGACAATACGGACCATCCGGGCCAGTCGCCGGTGCGATTTCAACTCGATCATCAGGTGCAGACGACCGCCCCACGCTGTAATTACCCGCGAAAACGACGCAAGTTGCGGAAAGATTCGGCGCGCTTCGAAGTACGTCAGGTCTTCAATCCTGGCCCGAGCGCCTGCCACGCGTCGAAGATCGGGATCATGCAGAATGACGGGCACTTCGTCTGCTGTCAGACGAACATCGAATTCGATGCCTTCGCAGCCCAATGCGGCAGCGCGCTCGAAGGCCGGCATCGTATTTTCGGTTATACCGTCCGCATCCCAGGCGCCGCGATGTGCAATCAGGCGCGGTCGTCCGCCGAGCTCGGCACCTCCCCACAAGAACTCTGCCAGACGATTTCCAGCCGGCTCCAGTAACGCCAACACCGATCAGGCTCCGGCGAGCTGATAACGAGAGGACTCGGCGTTGGCCCGGCGGCGGCGCATCGCATGCTTGAACGCCGTCAGCAGGGTCACATAGCCAACCTGGAGGACTTCATCGCCCTGCTCCATCCGCATCAAGCCGTGATAGTAGCGATTCAGCCAGTCGTACCGGTGATGATAGCGCCTGTCCGTCGCTTCCTTTTCGAAGACGGTTCCAGCAACGCTACGTCGAAAGACAAAGCCTTCGGGATCGAACGTCGCGTGCTCATGAATATAGGCTGCTCGTCGATAATGCAAATCGATGGCCCGCGCGATTCGTCGGTGTGTGATGCCCGGTCGCGCCGGACCGTTCGGCGACGGGTAGACATTTTCGAAATTCAATGCAACGTTGCCCAGACTTGAAAGGACGCAGGCCACGTTGGAAATCCAGGTGCGCCCGACCGGCCGATAGCGCAGAACATACTGCGTCAGCGCGTGCGCTGTGAGTTTGTGTGTCAGGCCAAGCCCTCGCGCCTGGGGCCCCACGCAGGTCAGGCCGAGGTGCAACACATCACCGACCCCACGCACCGGCAGAATCACGGATGAACAAAAGCCGATCGGCTCGCCATCGCGGTCGTACGCAATCGAAATCACCTTGTCATTCAATGCGTTCGGATCGGTTGAAAGACACTGATATTCCGGCAGCGTCGGGAAGCACTGCTTCGCAACCCGCCGCGCGGCAGCGGTAATATGTCCGCATTCCGCTTCGCTTTCCGTAAACCCGGGACGAAAATAGAATCGCAACTGGACGGAATTCTTTCCCATGTCTTGACCTCCTGGGAATATGTCAGGTTGACCGTCACCGACAGGATTCCGTAGCCTCATTTGAATTGCATAAGCATTTTGTCAGCGGCGCTAACATTTCCATGCGATGCTGCAAGCATGCATCAGACGACACGCCAACCTGCATCCCCCGTCCCGCAAGAATGGCGGCGGCTGCGGCAGATCATCAACGATTCGCGCCGGATCATCCGTGTACACTCGGCGGGACCGATTGATTGCGGAGTCGAGGAATGTCCAATTTATGGTGTTGAGCTCGGCGCGGAGACTGATGTGCCGACGTTTGTGGTCGTCGCGGGCATCCACGGCCTTGAACGGGTCGGCATTCAGGTTGCATTGCACTTTCTCGAGGCCGTCCTCGCGAGATCGTCCTGGGATCCGTCGGCTCAGGCACTACTTGCCAGAAGCCGCCTCGTCGTATTGCCCATCGCCAACCCTGCCGGCCTTTTTCTGGGTCGCCGGGGAAACGGTGATGGCATCGATCTGATGCGATGCGCACCGGTGGATGCGCGTGATCGCCCACCGTTGCTGGCTGGTGGCCATCGACTTGGAAATGCGCTCCCCTGGTATCGCGGGAAACGCGACGCCCAGATGCCGGCCGAAGCACGGGCCGTCACGGCGATCTTCGACCACCTGGCGGCGCGCAGTACGTTTCTGATGTCGATCGACCTTCATTCAGGTTTCGGCAACCGGGACCGAATCTGGTACCCGTGGGCGCATCGACGCGATCCATTTCCCGATGCCCGCCACATGCCTTCGCTCTGCAACCTTCTCGACACATCGCTGCCACACCACGTCTACCGCATCGAACCGCAGGGCGACAGCTACACCGCACACGGAGATCTGTGGGACTGGTTATGGTTGCATCTGCGAACCAGGCAGGGGTTTTCGGCCCCCTTTTTGCCGTTGACGCTGGAAATGGGGTCCTGGATCTGGGTACGCAAGAACCCCCGCCAACTCCTGAGCAGATATGGTCTGTTCAATCCGGTCGTACCGCATCGACATGCGCGGGTCATGCGGCGGCATCTGCCGTTACTTGAATTTCTCTGGCGCGCCGCATCTGTGCCGGAACGTTGGCTCCGGCGCTGAGCGAGCGTCAGAAGAACGTCCCGATATTGAACTCGAAGACCTGCTTGCGCTCGTCCGGTCGCCGATTGACCGGGAACCCCCATTCGAACCGGAGTGGCCCCATCGGACTGAACCAGCGGAATCCGAAGCCGTATCCCATCCGCAACGCACTGCTGAGTAACCGATCCTCTTCGAGCCAGGTGTTCCCGGCATCGAAGAAGAGCAGGCCCTTGATCCCCGCCGGAGGGATCAACGGGAACAACAACTCCGAGTTGAAGAACAACTGCTTATTGCCGCCAACGAAAACACGTGTCACGCCAGCGTCGGGGTTTGACGGGTCGGTCGACACGAAGACAGACGGTCCAATACTGCGAAAGTCGTAGCCGCGCACGCTGAAAATACCGCCGACGAAATAGCGCTCGGCGAACGGGACCGCCTTGCCGGACGTCGTCGCCAGGCCGGCTTCGCCGCGCACCATCAGCGTCAGAAACTTGAAAAACGTGATGAACTGCTGCGAAACGAATCGGTACTTGGTAAAGTCGTGGTCTGCGCCGAGCCATCGCCCCGCCTGCTCGACGGATGCGAGCGTCAGGTTGCCACGCTGCGGATCGAACGGATGATTGCGCGTATCCCGCCGCACCGACCAGGCCAGGCTTCGCGTCTCCCCGCCGGTAAAGAATCGCGAACTGCGAATCTGTACATCGGCGAAATCGATCTTCTCGTCCCGAAACGTCAGAAAGGCTCGCGTGTATGGCGCCAGCTTGTAACCGAGCGACAGGCTTCCACCCAGGTTGTTCTGCGTAAAGCTCTGGATGTCTCCCGTACCAACGAAAAACTGCTGACGCGTGCGGAACGCATCCGCACTGAAGCTGATCTTGGTATCGAGAAAGTAGGGATCACTGTAACTGGCCGAGAAGGACTGCCGGTTACCGCCAAACTCGACCTGCAGATCGAGCCGGACGCCATACCCCATCAGGTTGCCGAAATTGAGCCGCAAATTTCCGACCAGCTTGTCGACGCTGGAAAACCCGAGACCGGCGCTGGCGGTGCCGGTTGGCCGTTCGGCCACCTGGATCACGATGTCGATGAGGTCTTCCTCGACGGCCTGGGTCTCGAACGTCACGGACTCAAAAAAGCCCAGAGCATACACGCGCTCCCGACTCTTCCGCACGGCCACGCCACTGTACAGATCGCCCTCCTTGATCTCCAGTTCGCGGCGAATGACCTTGTCGCGCGTCTTGGTGTTGCCCTGAATACGGATCCGATGCACGAACACCATCGGCCCGCGGCTGATGCGGACATGCACATCGGCTGTCTTCGCATCCTCGTCAAACTCGAAATCGGGGACAACCCGGGCAAACGCAAAACCAAAGTCGCCGTAGGTATCCACGATCTGCTGGATACCGCGCTCGAGCTGCAACCGATCAACGGGTTCTCCCACACGAAGTCCGACCAGGCGTTCAAGCGTGTCATTCGAAACAAACAGATCGCCGTCGAAATCGAGCCGTCCCAGCCGGTACTGTGCGCCTTCCCGAACGCTGTATTCGACGATTACCTGTCGGCCATCAGGCAGAAAGGTCACGCGCGGCCCCTCGACCTGAACCTTCAGGAACCCCTGCTCAAGGTAGGCTGCCTCGATCCGAAACCGGTCGGCCTCAGCAGCCTTGCGGTCGAATTTACCCTGTCCGGACAGAACACCCAGCACCGATGGCGGCCGGCTCTGCAGGCGACCGACCAGTTCCGCGTCCGACAGCTTCACGTTGCCTTCGATACGGGTCTCGACGATGCGTATCTTCGCGACTTCAGTAACGTCGATCACGACGCGAACTTCACTGGGGCCGTCGGCCGGCTCGGTATGGACATCTACCGTCGTTTCCGCAAAACCTTCTTCTTCGTACTTCGCAAGCAGCCCCGAACGCACGCGCTGCAGGGCGGCGGGATCGAGAAACGCATTCGTCGGGATCTTGACGATCTTGTCCACATCCTCATCGGACAATTCCTCGATGCCGTGCCGTTCGACACCAACGACGAACGGACGCTCACGCAGCTCAAAAACGAGTTGGTCGTCCCGGCGCACCGCGCGGATGTCCTGGAAATAGCCAAGTTGATACAGGCGTCTGATCGCGGACGCCACGTCACCGGGCGGACTGTCAACGGTCAGGGGCGCTACGATACCGCGAACCAGCTCCGGATCAACACGCACCAGCCCCTCAACCTCGGCAGCACCTGCACAGACCGGCAACGCGATAACGCAGCCGGCAAACAGCGTCAGCAGCAACGCATGTATGCGCTCACGCACTGACACGGCCGTCCTTGAGCACCAGGCGACGCGGCATCCGCTCGGCCAGCGCTTCGTTGTGGGTCACGACCACGACCGTCGCGCCAGATGCCTGCGCGACCTCATCGATCAGATCATGTACACCGGCG
>RFIY01000344.1 GCA_003695505.1 Candidatus Dadabacteria bacterium
CGCCGCACAGATACAGCGCCGCCAGATCGCGCGGCGTGTCACATGGCGCGACCGTGCAGACCCCTGCGGCGATCGCGTCCCCCTGCTCCAGGAGCACCCTCAAATTGGGTCGCCAGCACCAGTTGCCTCGCGTATCCCGTGCAAGATTTGTCAGCAGAAACAGACGCGTCCGGCGATCGGGCACCATCGCCGCCAGGTATCGATCCACGTCCGAACGTCGTGTGCACCGCGCCAGCGGCACCGCGAGCATCGCGTCGATCAGGTGGGCAAACGAGTGCTCATAGCGCCGCAGCGCGATATCGACCACGACCATGCCAAGAACCCGATCCGGATGGGTCAGGGCCATCGCCTGTGCGACTTTCCCTCCCATGGAGTGTCCGACCACTGCCGCGCGATCGACGCCATTGCGGTCGAGCAGGCGCACCACGTCGGCAACCATCGCTGGATAGTTCATTTCGTCGACCCAGGGAGATTCGCCGTGATTGCGCAGATCCGGCACGATCACCCGCCAGCGATCCGACAGGCTGCGCGCACGGGCAGCGAGATTGCGACCTGAACCCAGCAGGCCATGCAAAAGGACGACCGTATCGCCGCCCTGATCGCCGAACGCCGTCGCGTGCAGATCGACGACCTGGCTCACGCCGTCGCCCTCAACTGGCTGGAGCAACCTTGTCCAGTTCCCCGCTCCGAATCAGCGCTTCGGTCTCGTCGGCACCGCCGACCAGTACGCCGTTGACGAAGACCATCGGAAACAACGGCCAGCCAGACCACATCTTGATCGCAAGCCGGCGACGCCATTGCCGAAAATAGTCGCCGTACTCGAGGTAGTGGTATTCGATGCCCGCGCGCTTCAGCGCCTTGCGTGCCCGTGCGACATGCGGGTTGACCGCCATACCGACAACGACGACGCGATGCTGCTCGATCGCGGCGCGCACTTCATCGACGGTTTTGCGGTGGAATCCGGCGATGAACGCGGCTGCACGCGGATGGATCTGGCTCTGACTCAATATCGGGCGTTCCTGCACAATCAGCCTCCTTGCTGCCGGGGTACGCTGTCTGGATGCATGACATTGTATGCGGCCAAATTTCTTCGTGCCGCGTGCGCTCAGAGACCACCAACGTGCGTGGATTCCGGATCAAGGTGCCCGATGATTTCGATCGCGATCTCTTCGATCGCGCGACCGGATACGTCGACTACGAGCCAGCCACGCTCCACAAAAAAGGCCCGCGCCTGAGCGAGTTCCTCCGCTACGACAGCCGGTTCCGCATATCGACTGGCCCCTGGTACGCCTTTGCCACTTCGAATACGTTCTTCTCGATAGCGAACAAGCTCATCGGCGTCGATCATCAGTCCGACGACCAGGGCGTCGTCTGCGCCGTCCAGCATTTCGATGAGCGGCTGCCCCGGGATAAACGGCAGATTGGCGACGCGATACCCATGGTTCGCCAGCAGCATAGACAGCGGCGTCTTGCCGGTACGACTTGGGCCGATCAGAATCACATCCGCCTGTCCGATGGTCGCCAGCCCGGCCCCGTCGTCATGCTTGACGGCGTACTCGATTGCCCGCATGCGCGTGCCGTACTGCGCGTCCTGACGATATTGCGCACCTGTGACACCGGCCGGCTTTCGACCTGCGGCGTCGCGGAGCTGTTCAATCACCGGACCGATCAGATCGATTCCCCGAATTCCCTGCTCAGTGAGACGCGCCGCCATGTACTCACGCAAGCGCGTGTCCGCAAACGTGTAGACGACCAACGCGGTCGCGCCGTCCGCGGCGATCAGGTCGAGGATCCCTTCCAGGGTCTTCCTGTCACGGACATCCGCAAAGCGACGGACGTTCCAACGTTGATCGGGGAACTGCAACAGGGCGCTTCCGGTCGTGCGCCATGCGGTTTCGCCGGTTGAGTCAGAAACGACGTAGATGGCGTACCGCGACATGATTGCAATCGTCAGGTGTGGGCCGGTTCGCCACGGAAATAGGCGACAAAATACTGTATACCCGAAACCCAGGCGATCACTGCGCTGGCATAGATGAGCACACGACCGGTCGCCGCAATCGGCAGCCCCCAGTAGTCGTTGTACAACAGCAGCAGGTTGATCCCGGCCATCTGCACGAACGTCTTGATCTTTCCGCCGCGGCCGGCGGGCAGAACCACGCCGTCCTCGACCGCGAAATTGCGCAGCATATTGACCGCGAATTCGCGTGCCATGATCACGACCACGATCCACGCCTCCAGACGCCCCAGTCCAGTGAGCATGACGAGCGCGGCAAGCACGATCACCTTGTCAGCCAGCGGATCGATCAGCTTGCCAACGCGACTGACCACATCGAGCTCCCGTGCCAACCAGCCGTCGATCATATCCGTCAGGGCCGCGATGAAAAACACCAGCGCCGCCTCGAACGTGTACGACCCGGCCGGCGCGTGCTCTTCGAGGACCAGAATCCAGACCAGCAGCGGCACACTCAGCGCCCTGCCCAACGTCAGCAGATTGGGAATATGGCGAATCACGGCGATGGTCAGTCGTGGCTGAACTGCACGAGAACCGTGCCCGTTCCCTGGAACTGTACCGCGGCGCCTTCGGTCTGCTGCGGAAAAGCCAGGTCGACCAGGATAGGAACCACGTTCCCGTACCAGCCGGCCAGATGCCGCGCCGGCAGAGTCAGCTTCGAATTGTCAACCTGGATCGCGCCAAGCCTGCGCTTCTGTGGCAGCTCGACGGCGAGCATACCCTGCCCTCGTAACTGAACCAGGTGAAGATCATCGCCCTCGCGCGCCGGCAGACGGCCGTTCTCCCAGCGCCACTGTCCAACGGCGGCATAGAACGACTCCTCGACGAGATAGACGAGTTCGCCGTCAAGTGCAATCACCGAAAATGCAGTGTCCTCCTTGGAATGCAGAAACACATCGCCGCCTCCGACGAGCGAATAGACCGGGTTCTGCTCGCCGCCAAAGATGGCCTTGATGTCCTTGCCCTTGTATCGTTTCTGGCGCGGTTCCGCTCGGACATCGCCGAGAATTGCGACGACATCGCGCATTCGCGACAGGGACGTGGTTTCTGGCGTCACACGGAGCCGGATGAGGTCCGGGCGGACGTGGTCAATGGGTGCCTCTGGATCCCGCTCCAGCGCGAGCAGCCGGGACAGTTCCTGCAACGATCGCCCTGCGGCAGCAGTTTCGATCACGGACTCGTAGCGATCCCGCAAGAGCGTCACGGCCGTCGACAGCAGATCGGTCGGCGACGCGGCAGGAGCAGGTGCCTGTTCAACAGATGCAATCGCCTGCTCGACGGGAGCGTCAGGAACGTCGGAACCGGCAGCCGCCGCGGCCTCTCGCGACGCGTCAGGCTCCGCCTGGATTTCAGGCTCCGCGATCGTTGACTCGGGTTCCGGGGGCGCACCTTCGGGGCCTGATGCCGGTGCTGGCGACTCGCCGTTTCCGGCCGAAAACGTCGCGCCAAACGCGCGGTCGACGGTATCTTCGGCTTCCGGCGGCTCGGGTGCTGGCGACTCGGCGACCACCTCCTCGACATCGTCGTCATCGAGCGATATCTCGATTTCGTCCTCGACTTCGGCCGACTCGTCCGGCGCATCATCGTGCGCGCTCATCAGTTGCAACATCTGCTCAGCCATTTTCTGGCTGCCGCCTTCGACAAAATACTTTTGCGCTTCCTGGAAATGCCCGAGTCCGCTGTGGGCCAGACCAAGATAATTGAGCACCTTCTGATTGTTCGGCTGATGCTCCAACGCCTTTTCCAGCTCGATGATGGCTTCCTGGTACCGCTCTGCCTTGAGGTACGCCAGGCCAAGATTCATCAGCAGCGTTGGCTCATCCGGATATTTGGATACGAGCGTCTGGAACAGGTCGACAGCATCCTCGAACCGCTCCTGTTTGAAATACAACAGCCCCCGGAGGTTCAGCGCCTGCTCATGGTTCGGCTCCTCGGCCAGGACGCGGTCTACCAGTTCGGCCGCTTCGTCGAAACGACCCTGATTGAGTGCAATCCGCCCCTGATCGAGCAGTATCTGAATTTCGTCTACGCGCACGTTGCCTGTTCCTTGTCGTCCTGCCGGTCCGCGGCTGCCCGGAGTCTATCGGCGGGCCTGTTCATAAAATTTCAGAATCCGCCTGACATAGCTTTTCGTACTCGAAATATCGGGTACACCACGGGCGCGAGCGACACGATTTTCACCGGCGTGATATGCCGCAAGCGCCCACTCCAGTCTGCCAGAGAATCGATCAAGCAGGTAGCGCAGGTAACGCATCCCGCCCCGCAGGTTCTCGATTGGATCGAACGGCTTGCGCACGCCCAGCAATCGCGCGGTTTCGGGCATCAACTGCATCAAACCCATCGCACCTTTGTGGCTGAGCGCGAACGGATCATAGTCACTCTCGACCCGAACGACCTGTTCGATCAGCAATGGATCAAGCCGAAAAGACGGCGCAATGCGCCAGATCTGCTCGCGAATCGTGTCGCGATCCCATGTGCTCGGCTGGGGCATCGGCCGACCAGTCGGTACATACGCGGTATAGCCGGAATGACGCGGCGCATCCGTAAAATGCAAAACGCCGTTATCATCTTCCCAGACGTAGATTGCCGCGAGCGCCGGGTCGCAAAGCGCCACTATTGCTGCAAGCATTGGCCATATAAGGAGTTTTCGTGCAATCATGATGGCCGAAACAGTTACCGGGCAACCGTATGTGATTATAGCGAGCGCGAAAGCCTGAATCAAACCCGTCCGCCACGGCATGCAAACCCCGGTTTTTTGCCGTGTGAAAATTTAGTTGAATCCTGTCAGGAAATTATGAGATTCGCTCCCCGCACACGCGCCGGCCAGCCCCCTATCGACAGTAACGACCTCCGGGCGCAGCACGGCGGGGTGCGCGGGCTGTTCTTCGTCCTGTTGTCCCTCACGCTGTTGCTCCCGGTTCTCGCTTGTGACATCCTCAACCCGGAACAACGTGGACCCGTAGATCTGCTTCGCTTTGTCCAGCGCGCCCAACAGAGATGCCAGATCCTTCAACGTATCTGGCCGGTGCTCGCGCCCCAGGCGTTAACAACATCCCCGGCATTCGGCGCACCCGCACTCGATTTTGCAGCGCTGGCCACGGCGCGCGTGACGCAAGCCAGCGACATTCCGGCCACCTTTTCCGGTGTCCGCGCCTCGACGTGCGATGCAGATGCCTGCACGATCACATGGTCGGGCGGTGAACAGCAGCGAACCTTTGCAATCGCGCGCTTCGTCGACGGGCAGCCGCAAGGCTTCACGCAACGGATCACGACACCTCCATTTGGTACCTGGCTGACCTGGTTTGATGCAAACGGCGCCGCCACAGCCGGAACCCTGCTTGCCGAGGGAACGTCACCCATTTCGATCTGGGCCTGGGAACACGCATCCGGCCGATACGCCGGCCTTGTCAGCCAGCCCGGCGCGACATTCGGTCGCTGGACGATCGATCAAACGGGCATCTCCGGCTTTGCAGATCTCCAGAATCTGCGCGAACGCTTTCCATGGGCGGCGCGGCCGCTGACCACATCTACACAGTTGACAAGGGCACGCGCCTGGTTGCGCCAGGTCGAATACGCCAGCACAGCGTCGACGTACGTGTTTTTGTCGATTGAACCGCCTGTCTGGCTGTGGCAGGGACCGGGCGTCCAGAACGCAACCGTCGAGCAGCAGGGCACCGGTCTGCTATACGCCGCAGACTTCGACCCGGATCAGACCTTGCTGCACCTCGAGACGACGATCGAAGAATCCGCAACGGCCACGACGATTTTCGAGCATCAGGTCAATCGCCTCGGTGCGCGCAGCGCATTCGATCTGACCGTCACCAGATCCGTGCAACGTAGCCGCACGCTGTGGAGCGGAAATGCTCAGGGATCCGGCGGAACCGATATCGCCGTAGATGGGCCGGGCTGGCGGCTTGACGCGTTCTGGGATCTGGCAGACGGCTCGCTGATCACGTTGCAGGCCCGGATCCTGCCGAACGGGATCTGGACCGGTGCGTTTACCGGCTGGGCGCAAGAGGACCAGGACACGCCACGCGAGCAGGGCGAATTTCTGATGCTACCCGACGGCACCTGGTCTGCGACGGTTCTGCTGCAGCAAAGCGACGGCAGCTACGCCGAGCTGCCGCTGGCCCTGCCTCCCGAAGGCGCGACAGCGCGCAGCGTAGAATGATGTCGATGTGTCTGTCGGTCAAACGGAGTACACCATGACCCCTACAGCCTGGAGCCTGCTCGGCTTTGTCGCCTGGACCCTGTTTCTGATGCTCGGCATCGTGTCGACGCGTAGTGTAATGGTTCTTTCCGGGAAACGCGCTGCGAACGATTTTCCAGCGGATCGCCCGCACGACGGGCCGCCTCTCTATCAGCGGCTGCTGCGCGCGCACCTGAATTGTGTTGAGAATCTGCCCTTGTTTGCGGCCGTAACGTTGCTGGCGATCAGTATCGAGGTCACCGGACTGACAGATGGTCCGGCCCAGCTTTACCTGGGCGCACGCATTCTGCAGAGCCTGACTCACCTGATCGGCACGAGCGCGCTACTGGTGCAGGTGCGTTTCGCGTTTTTCCTCGTGCAGATCGGCGCGCTGCTAACCATGATTGTGCGGCTGGCCAACTGAAGCCTGATTGACGCGATTCCGGGGACGCGCTGGCCTCGTGAATCGAACCGCTCACAAGCAAATTGCACAAATTTCCGGTTCGCAATAGAGTATCTTCGTGGGTCAACAATACCGAGGGAGGTTGTGACGTGCAGGACCGCTCCTGGATTTCTGATTTCTTGCGCCGCTGGAGCCGAAAAGGATATCCGTTGTCCGAAGATGACGGCTTTTATGCTGCTTTGCGCAGCTTGCAGGCCGAATCACTGAAGGTGCCGCCAGCGATCATCGATCGCACCGAACCGGTCTCCGAAACCGATGCGTTGCTCCTCGACCTGCTGCGCGCCTGGAACATCTATGTCGACGGTCACACCGTACCCGCGCGGCAAAAGGTCGCCGCGATCGGCAGGCAGTTGCGCGGACGCCCCGAGGTCTGGATCTTTGTCGGTCTGATTGCGCTGGCGTCCGGCAACCGTGGTCAGGCCTGGCAGGCCCTCAGCCGGGCGCAGCGTCTCGACAATCGCAACGAGCCGCTGCGCATTTTGCTCGGACGTTTTGGCGAACGACGCGCACCGGTACTGCCGTTCCTCGATCGTGGCAATCCGCTCAACGTCGCGCTCGGCAAGGTGCGTGCGCGCGTTTTTTCCTGAGCGCTCTACAGATCGCCATCAACGCCCCTTCCACTGCGGTTCACGCTTCTGGAAGAATGCCATGATCCCTTCGATGGCATCCTCCGTCTGCTGATTCACGAACAACATCGTGTTCAGATACTCGAGCGCCTGATCCGCGGTCATCCCGTCGATGGCATTCATCGCGCGCTTGCCGAGCTGCATCACGACCGGGCTCTTCGACGCAAGGGCGCCCGTCAGTTCAGCCACGGCGGTGTCCAGTTCATCCGGCGCAACCAGCGCCTGCAGCAGGCCGAGGTCATCGGCCTCATTGGCGGACATCTTGCGTCCGAGCAGAACGAGGTCGTGGACGACCTTCCGGGGCAGGCTGCGCATCAGCGGCACCATGATCATCATCGGAAACAGTCCACGATCGATTTCGGGCGTACCAAATTTTACCTGGTCGTGAGCGACGAGGAAGTCACAGCTCAACGCCAACCCGAAGCCGCCAGCCAGGCAATAACCGTTGATGCGTGCCACGGTCGGTTTTTCGTAGTGATTGAGCGTACGGACCACGTTCAGGAAGCGACGGCTCAGTTCGTAACGCTCGTAGGGTGATGGCATCTTGCCACCGCCGCCAAGATCACCACCCGCACAGAACGCCTTCTCTCCGGCCCCCGTAATGACGACGACGCGTGTGTCGGGATCTGCGGCCGCGTCATCGAGCGCTTCCTGCAGCGCCGTCAACAGATCCGGACTCAGCGCGTTGCGCGCCTGCGGCCGGTTCAGGGTGATTGTCGTGCAACCATCGGCAGTTTCCGTCAAAATAACAGCATCCGTTGTGGACACGATGCAGCCTCCATGTCTCTGAGTATTTACTTACTTCTGTAGTATATCGCGTTCTCGATCACCAGGAAGGATGGCTGCCTTGCCCACAACAACGCATGATCTGATCATCATCGGCGGCGGGATCGCCGGCCGGTTTTGTGCCTGGAACGCAACCAACCGCGGTCTTCGCACCCTCCTGCTCGACCCGGATGATGCCCGCGCGTCCGCGGCCTGGGCATCCGGAGGCATGCTCGCTCCCGTCGCCGAGGGGCTCACTGGGGGCCTGCTCGAGATCGGCCTTGCCGCGCGCGCGGCCTGGCCAGACGCCATCCGCCGGCTGCAACAACAGAGCGCAACGCCGCTCACGTTGGATCACGGCATCGTCGTTCCGCTCGCACCAGAAACGTCGCGCGCCCCAATGGCTGGCTACCTGGAACAGATGCGCGCGCGTGCGGACATCGTCATGCTCGGCGACGAACCGGACGCATTGCCTGCACAGGCCGGTTTCGAGCGCGCCGCGCTTGTGCGCGACGAGTTCGTCGTCGCCCCGCGTGCGGTTCTGGCTGCGCTCGCCCAGGCGACGGCCGACAGCGTCGAGGTCGTGCGCGACAAGGCGGAACAGATCCGTGTCGTTTCCGGGGCCGTCCATGTCGAGGGCACGGCAGCCGCGTACACCGGTCGCAGCGTCGTCGTCTGCGCCGGCCATCGTGCCGGCCTGATCCGCGGCCTCGAACCATTCCTGCCTGGCACGGTGACCGGCGAGCGGGGCGCGCTGTTGTACGTGCGCAGCGACAACCGGCCGCCCTGGACCATCTTCGACCACGGTCTGACGGGCGTCACCTACCTGGTTCCGACGGACGATGGGTATCGCATCGGCGCGACGGCGGATCCCGAAGACCGCTGCCGCACCGTACGTCCAGAGGAAATCGATCTGCTCCTGTCGCGGGCAGCCAGCCTGTGGCATGACCCCGGTGCGGAGGTCGTCGAGGCCGTCGCCGGCGCGCGTCCCGTCGGTCCATTGACGACCGGAGAACCGCTCGTCGGCCCGCTCGACCCCGATCGCAGAATCTGGGGGCTGCTTGGCATGCATCGCAATGGCATTCTGTTTTCGCCGTTCCTTGCCGACAAACTGATCGAAAAGGTTGCCGTATGCCTGTCCAGTTGAACGAGCCCGTCGAGGCAATTTGTTTTGTCTGTCTCGGCAATATCTGCCGCAGCCCACTTGCCGAAGGCGTCGCCGAGGCTGAAGCACGAAAACGCGGCCTGCCCCTCGTCATCGAATCGGCGGGCACGGGCGGCTGGCACGTCGGTGAGCCGCCGGACCGCCGGATGCAGGCCGTGGCGCGGCGACACGGCATCGACCTGTCCCGCAAACGCGCGCAACAGGTGACCTCTGGCGATGCCGAACGGTTCGATCTGTTTGTCGCCATGGACCGTGACAATCTCGACACGCTGCGCCGCATCCTGCCGGACGGCACGCGGATCCACCGCCTGCTCGACTTTTGCGACGAGCCGTACAGCGACGTGCCCGATCCTTACTACGGTGGAGACGAGGGGTTCGCGCTGGTCTGGCGTCTCGTCTCGTCGGGCGTTCACGCGCTGCTGGATCAGGTCGAGCGCCTGCACTGACGATCGACCGGCAAACGCCTACCGAACGACGACAGCGAGCAGCATCGCCCCCAGCGCGACCAGCAACAGCCTGCGCATCACCGCTGGATCGACGCGAACGGCGAAGCGTACGCCAGCCAGCGCACCGACAACGGTGCCCAGGCAGAGCGGAACGACGGCCACCCAGTCAATCAGATCCTGCATCTGAAAAAACACGACAGCCGGCACCGTGTAGACGAGCACGACAACGATCTTGAGTCCATTTGCGGCGTCGAGCGCCAGTCCGAGCCAGCCGGCCAGCGCCCAGATCAGCAAGAAGCCAACGCCCGCCTGAACGAGTCCGCCGTAGAAGCCTGCCGCAAATAGCGCGACCGCGGCGACAGGACCAAAGGGACGGCGCGTTGCGCCCCGCCCGAAATCCGGCTGCATCAGGATCGCGAGCGCCGTGGCGGCAAGGCTTCCGATCAGCACTGGTCGAATAATGGCGACCGGAAGACGCGCTGCCAGAAAGGCGCCGGCGAGCGCGCCGAGCAGCGTCCAGCAAAGCACGGGCGCCATCAGGCGGCGTTCCAGCCGCCCCGCCTGTCGAAACGCCGCACCGCCGGCGAGCGACTGCGCCAGGACCGCCACGCGGTTGGAACCGTTCGCGATGTCCGCTGGCAGGCCGGTCAACATCAGTGCCGGAATCGTCAGCAGCGAACCACCACCGGCGACCACGTTGACGAATCCGGCAAACGTGCCGACCGCAAACAGCAGCAACGTCGTCAATTCAGGGTGACTCAGGGTCGGAGATAGTGCTCGAGATCGCGAACAAATTCGCTGCGTCCGCGCCGTTTCCGGTCGCGGCGTGGCGTTTCGCCCCAGATGGCCTCGCGAATGCCAACGCTACCGTGGAAATTGAGGACATAGACACAAGCCCAGAAAATAAATGCCGAGGGCTCGAATGACCGCAATTGCCCCGTTTTCTGGCCGTGTCGAATGAAATTGGACGCAATA
>RFIY01000345.1 GCA_003695505.1 Candidatus Dadabacteria bacterium
AGCGGTCGCCCGCATCCCCAACGGCTTCGACTCCGACGACGATTTTGCCGATTTCGTCAAACAGGCCGTGACGATGGGCAAATCGAACGAATCCCGCCCCTAGACCGGCAGGGGAACGCCCTCCCCCCAGATCCGAGAGGAGTTCGTTGCGCCACGACTTTCGATCTCATCGAGGAACCCCGGTCTGCATGAATCGTGAGTCGACCAGGTTCGATCCCCTCCTTGGCGCAACGCTCTGAGATCTCAATTTCCTGTCTCACTCATTATGGCACAGAGGGCGCCCTCTAACGCTCCGGTTCAGGGGCGCGCAGCGGTCCGTCCGCTGCAACCGGTTGTTAGACCGCATGGTTTCCGTGCTCAAGCAACTTGGGCCTATCGACGCTATTCTCGGCAGCATGCGCAATGCCGCGGAGCATCCCTGCAAACACAAGTTGGTGTAAAGGCCAGAGGGCGTACCAATAGGTTAGCCCCAGAAGTCCCAAAGGCTCGAACGTGGCCGTCTGGCGCAGCTCGGTTCCGCCATCGAGCGACTGCAACTCGAACTCCAGCCACGCCCGCCCTGGCAGTTTCATCTCGGCGGCCAAGCGCAACCGCTTGCCCGGCTCGATGCACTCGACCCGCCAGCAATCTAGCGTGTCACCCACCAGCAGGCGCTGCGGGTCTCTGCGCCCCCGGCGCATTCCCACACCGCCGGCGAGCAGGTCTAGCCAGCCGCGCAGGTTCCAGAGCCAGTTTGCGTAGTACCAACCCGTCGCGCCACCAATGCGCTCCACGGCGGCAAACGCCACCGACGGTGGGGTCGCCACCAGCGTGGATCGGGAGTCCACTAGCCGGCTGCCAAATCGTGTCCCGCCCCATTGTTGGGACTCCCCGGAGGCGGAGAAAGCGTCCGACCAGCGGGTCTGGGCGAAGGCTGAGTCCTCGTTTCTCAGTGCGCTCGCAATCGCTTCCGGCACGCCCATCGGCCGGATGGAAAACAGGCGCATGGCGGCGTCGTCCCGCACCACTGTGGGGTGGCGCAGGCTGTCGATCAGCTTGCGCCCAACCCTGGCATACAGCGGCGTGACCAGGCCAAGCCAGAGGCTGGAGAGCCGCGGCGACAGCAGCGGCACAGGGATCATCCAGCGCCGCAGCCCGCGCTGCCGTGCGTATTCGTGCATCAGTTCACCATAGGAGACCTGGTCCGGGCCGCCGATCTCGACGATGATGCTGCGAGGGCCAGTCTCCACCGTCAGCGCCCCGCGCAAGTAATCCAGTACGTCCCCGATGGCGATGGGCTGCGCCTTTACGTTCACCCACCGCGGCGTCACCATCACCGGCAGCCGCTCCACGAGCGCGCGAATCATCTCGAACGACAGGCTGCCCGAACCGATGATGATGGACGCACGCAGCTCGACCACAGGCACGCCGTGCGCGCGCAGCCGCTCCCCGACTTCATGCCGGCTGCGCAGGTGTGCCGACAGCCCGGGATCATCCTCGCCCAGGCCGCCGAGATATATGATCCGCCGCACGCCCGCGGCGCGTGCGGCAGCAGCGAAATGATCCGCCGCAGTCCGGTCCTGGGCCGCGAAATCGCCCGTTGCACCCATGGAGTGCACCATGTAGTAGGCGGCCTCGACCCCTTGCATGGCCCGCGATAGCGACGCGACATCGAGCACATCGCCGGCGACAACCTCGACGCCCGCCGGTACGCGCGCAGTCAAGCGTTCCGGCTGCCTCGCCAGGCACCGCACGCGCCAGCCATCGGCCGCCAATAGGGGCAGCAACCGGCCGCCGACATAGCCGGTCGCTCCGGTCAGGAGAATGAGCTTGTCAGCAGGCATGAGAGGCCTTTTCGCCATGCAGACCAGTTATCCACCTGGTCACCGCCAGCTCCTTCGCCTTGGCCTCCACGTCCACCGTCAGCAGCGAGGCCAGCCGCGCCTTCGCGGCAAGCGCAGCATGGCCGTCGCCACCGTCGCGCGGAACTTGATCGGCTCGGCCCCGAGCTGGCAGCACAGGCCGCGGCGAAGCGGAGGTACGCTTCTCCGTGTCACGCATTCAGCCACCAGATTGCGAAGTTCAGCGCTGCGGCAAAACTCACCCAGGCGAGATACGGCGCAAGCAGCCACCCGGCGAGTCGGTTGATTTGTAAGAACGCCCGCAGCGTCGCGGCGATGGCCCCCCACAGCAGCAGCATCTCCCCGAATGCGATGGCCGGGAGATGCCATCCGAAAAACAGCGGCGTCCACGCCGCATTCAGAGCCAGTTGGATGATGAACCACATCAGCGCACGACTCTGAACCCCGAACCCGCCGCGCTGCCAGACCAGCCATGCCGCCACGGCCATGATCGCGTAGAGCGCGCTCCACACTGGGCCGAAGACCCAGGCGGGGGGATTCCATGACGGCTTACTGAGACCGGCATACCAGTCACCCGCTGGGAATAGCGCTCCCATCGAGGCCGCGCTGAAGCACATTCCCAGACATACAACCAGCCCCAGCCAGCGCGTTGTCCCTCCGATGTATTGGACGGACTGCTCACTCATTGTTGGATTTGGAACTCCATTCGCAACGCTTCCGGTCGATAGAGACCAGTTTCCTCGAGTTTATGGCGGGCTAACGCTCAGCATCAGCGGCGGCGCGCAGCGCCGTCCGCTGCATGCTGTTGTTAGGGCGCATCGTATGGACCAAGGAACCGCTCGCCGTCGAAGTGGACGAGATGTGTCGGAGCATCAGCGACCCACACTTCAGTTTCCCAAGCGATTTCCGCTAGGTAACGAGCCATAACACGCCGGTTCGGAAACGCCGTCACGTAGACCAGACCCACCGTGGCTCCAGCGAATAGGCCCGCTAGTTCAGCGTGCCGCTTGCCATCTACCGGACCGTGACTCGTTACTGACTCTACCAGGAAGAGCCAGTTATTTGCACGGTGGTACAAGACAACATCGGGCATCTTCCCGTGGTCATCCACAGTAACGCCCAAGCTAACCAGTAGATCCCGATCGAAATACGCAAACTTCTCCCCCGTGTCCCCTACATATACGAGTTCGCTGCCCGGTGCGAACCGAGGTGCAAACTCCTCGATTATAGCTCGCATTACGGAATGTGTCAAGAAAAATGAGACAGGTCATGTAAGAATTTTGTGTGCAGCCTCTCCTTTCTCCCTGCTCACGATGGCTTGCCTTCTTCGTCGACCT
>RFIY01000346.1 GCA_003695505.1 Candidatus Dadabacteria bacterium
CTGTCGCGTGTCAGGGTGCTGATCTCTTTCGGGCCGGCGTATTCTCGCCGCTCACAGGCGTCCCAGATCTCAGGGAACAGCTCGACCATCTGCTTGTCCATCACGCTCCAGAGGTGCTCGATTTCCTGGTCTTCGGGGTCGCTCGAACAGATCGTCCCGGACACGAGCACCTGCTTGCCCGGAGGCGCGGCATTCTCGTCATAGAAGGTGTGGTTGACCATGAACAGGATGACCTCATCCGGTTTGTGTCCGGCGCGTACTGCGTCGTGGCGTTCCTGGTTCCACCATGAATCGTCGGAGTAGACGACGTACATCGCTACATCCATGACCGGGCGATCCAGGAAGTATCGAATACTCGTGAAGCCCCAGCCTGGTTCGAGCTTCTTGACGTAGTCCACATAGTCTTCGGGCAACACACCTGGTTCGACCAGCTTCAGTGCCGTCGGCTGGATGCCGGCCGAGCTGATCACGACCGGCGCGCGGAACTCGCCATGTCGCGTCTGGATGCCGACCGCACGGCCGTCCTCGACGATGATGTGATCGACCTTGCAGTTCTTGATCAGCGTGCCGCCAAGTTCTTCGAAGCGGGCAACCATGTCGCGCGCCAGTTTGGCGAAACCGCCGCGATACTGGCCGCCGCCGCCGTGCACCATCATGTGGCGCATGATGCGGATCTGTTCCGACGCCGCGACCTTGTCGATCGGCTCGGCGATCGACGCGTTGGCGTGGAAGGCCATATAGCTGTAGACCTCGTAGGGCACGTCGAAGCGTTGCATGTAGTCGTGCATCGAGATCGCGTCGAGTTCGTCCATCTGGTCTTCGGGCGTGGACAGCATCTCGGTCATGAATTGCATCGCCTTCATCTGGTCCGCCGGGTCGTCGAGCTTCCAGAGCTTGAAGAAAGGACGCGGATCGGCCATCGCCTGCGGTTGCGACACGACGTTGTAGTCTTTCCAGTCGTGTCGTCGGTAGGCGAGCGTGATGACATTGCGGTCGTCTTCGCACTCCAGGGCGGCCTCCCAGCGGTCGCCGATCCCGATTTCGTCATAGACATCCTTGAACGCCGGAGCCCGCATCGGTACCTGGCCGTGTGGGAACAGGTCGTAGGCGTAGCCGTCGCGCTCGATGCTGACCATCTTGCCGCCGAGGAAGTTGTTTTTCTCGACGAGCAATGTGTTCACGCCGCGGTGCTGCAACAGCGCAGCCGCCGCTGCGCCGCCGGGGCCGCTGCCGATCACGATTGCATCAAACTGATTTTGTTCCATTGCCAGACTCCTCGTATCCAGGATTGCAGGGGGGCACCGTGATTGTAACGCGAGGAGAATAAATGTTCAACTCTATGAACATGTGTTCATAGCATACCGTTCCGGGGTGTGTCAGCAGGCAATTGCAGTGGTTGAGGCGGGATCAGGGCGCGAGAATGGCCGGACCGCGGATGCAGCAACGCGAGCGCTTGCGGTGGGGGAACCGCAAGTCTGCCGTGTATCCTTCCGACGCCATCACATCGCCGGAGTTGGCGCGGGCTGTGTGAGACTCAGGTGGTGCTGGTACCGTATGTATCGAGCAGATAGTTCACGATCGCGCGTGACTCGAACAGCTCCGTGCCGGTGTTCGGATCGATCAGGAACGGGATCTGAAAACGGCCGCCACGTTCGTACAGGCGTCGCCGGTTCTCGGTCGTCGGTTCGTTGAGACCGAGCTTCTCGCGGTACGGGTGCACGAGGAAATCAACCAGGCCGCCCTTGGGCACGTTGTGCACGATGTAGGGAATTTCCAGCTCGCAGAGGACCTCGCGGACGAGGCGGCAATACGGACTCGACTCGGTGTTGTACAGCTCGAGCAACTGCTCCGGCTGACGGGACGGCCGCACGAACATCCCGCGCCGTCCGCGAAAGGCCGTCGGCAGTGACGCAACCGCCGTGCTGCGCAGGCGCGCGGGTGGCGAAGTGGTGCCGTAGGTCGCAAACAGATGCTCGATGATGTCGGCCGACTCGGGAATGACGCGATCGACATTGGGATCGACCAGCACCGGTACCGTGCCGCCGTGCTCCTCGACGAATGCGCGAAAACGCTGCCCCTTTTTCGGCACCGGATAGATTTCGGCATCGAGGTCGAGCATGGTCAGTGCGTTGCGCACCTTGCGGCAATAGGGACAGAATTCGCCCTCGTATAACTGCAGCATTTTTTCTGGACGGCGACCTGGGCTGGTCTGCATCACGCCCAAGCCAAGCTGCGTCAGCGACGCGCCCCACGAAGACAGTTTGTCGAGTTGATCGATCATGGCATGACTCCAGGGAACTGGTTAAGAAATATGGTACAGGCCTCAGCCGCCTCGGTGAGCAATCCCGCAACGGGTGCACATGTGCCCCGCAGAACGATCACTCGTTTATCAGCGGGCCACTGATCGTGGCAATCCGGTCGTCTCGCAGGTCTTGCAGCGCAGCTTCGAGATCATCCGTTGCCGTTGCGCTGTAGACCAGTATGTCGTCCTCGATATGCAATGGTGGTTCCGCCGTTACCGGCGTAATGATGATGGAATTGTCGTCCGTCGCGATATTGAACGCAGTCCCTGGCTGAAGTCCCAGTCGACGCCGCAAGGCCTTTGGGATGACGACCCGGCCAAATTTGTCGATATGAGCCGGCATGGTCATGTTTTGCCATAAATGTTGGCAAAAAGGCAATGTCAATGCCATCATCCCGCGTCGAGTCCGACTCTCCGCCTGAATGCTATGCTGACATCCCTGGACCAGTGCCGGCTCCGCCGGTTCGCCGCGCGGATGAACGAAAGGGGCGCTTTTGCCGATTTCAGAACTCGATTACCAGGTGACCGAACTCGGACCATTGATCCTGCGGCGGCGCACCGAGCCGCTGCTCGGAAATGTCGACGTCTACGAGGTTTTGCTCGGCGACGAATATCTGATGAGCAGCCTGTTCGTGGCCGGCGAAGAGGCGCTGGCCGAGCTGGGGCTTGCAAGGTGCGCGGGCGATCGGCTCGATGTGGTTGTCGGCGGGCTTGGACTGGGCTATACGGCCAATAAGGTACTCGCCGACGAGCGCGTGCGATCGTTGCTGGTCATCGACGCGCTCGAACCGGTGATTCGCTGGCACCGCGAGGGGCTCGTGCCGCTTGGCCATTCGATCAGAAGCGATCCACGCTGCCGTCTGCTGCACGGCGATTTCTTTGCGCTGGCCGCGTCACGCGAAGGCTTCGATCCCGACGAGCCAAGCCGCCGTTTCGATGCAATTCTGGTTGATATCGACCATGCGCCAGACAATACCCTGCACGACAGCAACGTTGCCTTTTATTCGACCGATGGCCTGACCCGTCTGGCGCGTCATCTCAAGCCCGGCGGTGTGTTCGGCCTCTGGTCGAACGATCCGCCGGACGCCGACTTTGTGGCGTTGCTGGCCAGTGTCTTCGACGCGGCCGAGGCTCGCGAAGTCGCGTTCGACAATCCCTATCAGGGCGGCGAGGCAAAAAACACGATTTACCTGGGCACGCGTCCGATCTGAGTTGCTGCCGCCCGGATTCGTTGGGAAACGTCGGCGCGCACGACCGATTTTGCGGTGGGAGCTGCGTGTCCAGAAGCTCGATCCCCGGCATTCGGATGTCACGATTTTCCGCTTGCACGGCCCTTCTTGTGAGCAGGTCAGACCTTCAGTATTTCCGGCGGGTATGCGGCCAGTGTCGCGTCGGCGGTGATGATCGTCGCGTGTTCGTGGAGGGCCTGAGCGACGAGCATACGGTCGAATGGGTCGCGATGGATCAAGGGAAGTTCTGCCAGTCGGGCCGCGTGTTCGTGACGAACCGACAACAGGTCGAAACCGTCCTCGTACTCGGAGAATTCGACCAGCTCGCTGACATCGGATGGGAGCTGCAGTTTCCCCAGTGCGGACTTGATGACGCACTCCCAGGTCGACACCGCAGAAAGAAGAATCGTGTTGGCGCCATCCGCGATGATTTCCCGCGCCGTCGCGGACAGCTTCGGTGCGTCAGCCAACCACCACAACCATATGTGTGTGTCCAACAGGTAGCGGTCAGTCATGTTCGAATGATCGCAGGACCTCGTCGGGAAGCGGCGCGTCGAAGTCTGCGGCGATTTGGATCCGGCCCTTAAGGCGGCCGGGTTTGCGATCGGGCCGCGGCGTGATTGGTACAAGCTTTGCAATCGGCGTCCCGGCCCTGGAGATGATGACTTCCTCGCCGGCCTGCACACGCCGGAGCAGGCGCGACAGGTGCGTCTTGGCTTCGTGGATATTGGCTTCGAGTGGGGGCATCGGCGAAAAGGGGGGGGCAGATTAGACCAGACTAAACTTAGTTTAACATGTGCGACGCGCAAGAACACATCCGTGTACGGGTGCGCGGAGCAGCGGGGTGGTCGCCACGGGGTTGTTCCGGCAAGCGATTGCGGAAGAAATACATTATTCAAGGCTGACCCGCGGGCTTGACGGCGTAGACTCAACAGACAAGTGCAACACTTGCTGGTAGAAGTAACGGTTGAATCTACCCGTTCAGCGAATATCACGTTGATTTCCTGGTCGTCGGGGCCTTCTTGGTATCGATCCACGCTGAACCCCGGACGACAGGAGACCTCGACCTGTTTGTGCGGCCGACTCCGGAGAACGCCGCCGACGCAAGGTGTTTCCGTTAATCAAACAGAACGATGCCGCCGTCGTGGGTCAGCGTCGGTTGACCGCACTGTGGGCAGCGGGGTCGGATGCATGCGTGAAAATCGGGGTCTTCGTCTGCGGCAAATGACCAGGGCATCATGCCGACGTGGCCATTGATGCACGCCTGGGGCAGCACCCAGGCCATGGCGTAGCGATAATACACAGCCAGTGTCCAGCCGGGGCGAAAGTCGCCACAGATCGGGCAGACCAGCGCCGCATTGCCGAAATCCACGGACTGGACATCAGACCGCAACACGGCCCCACGAATCGCCGGCCAGTGGCCTTCCGGAATCTCGAAGGTTTCCAGCGCCTCGATCAGCCGCGCTTCCCGCTCGTCCAGATCGGTCGTCTGCGCCAGGCCGAACCAGTGCGTGCCGGCAAAGCCGGTGCCTGTCTCCACCGAATCGTTGTAATCGCAACTGGTGCATCTGACGGTGTAACACGCGCCCATGGGTCCGCCTCCGGTTGGTGTGTCGCCTGCTTTTCAGATGCTATCACGGGTACCGGGTCACGTTGTGAGCCGGTGCCGCCGGTATTCATGGAGTCAGCACGCGATGCGTTGCGAGCTGCGTGCGACACAATCTGTCGCAGAGGGCGAGATCATGTTTTTGTGCGGTCCGGGCGGTAGTTTATCCGGGTCGCCAACGCGAGCAACATTCAGTACAACAGGAGGTGCATGAATGAGTACAGAACCGTACAACGACGTCAACCAGGACGAGCTGCGGGACTGGATCCGTGAGGCGTTCGAAGGGTGGGATGAGGACGCGTTGCGCATCAACGTGGAAAATCTCGGCGGCGACCCGGATGAGGTACTCGAAACCACGACACTCGAGGAGGATCTGGCCGACACGCTGGTTCAGTTCGAGGACGTTCGCAAGCTCTACCGGCTCTGGTTGAAGCTCAAAGAGCGGACTCCCGAGCAGCGGGCCGCGATGACATGCGACGAGACGCTCGCGCAGATCGCCGA
>RFIY01000347.1 GCA_003695505.1 Candidatus Dadabacteria bacterium
CCGCCCGGGAACCCCGCCGCAGGCGGGGCGGCCCAGCCTGCGGCCCCACGCCCTTTTCGTCGGTTTTGGGCGAGCAAAACCGACCCGGCCGGCCGAAGGACGGACGGAACCCAACAATAACCAACACTCGCCGCGAAGCGGCTCGATGGTCGTCATCCAGGCCCCGAGCCGGGATCCAGTCACCGGGTGGCCGGGCCGCACGGCGAATGGATCCCGGATATCCGTCTGCGAGGGATTCCGGGATGACCGGGATGGGAGTACGGTGGATTTTGGAGATGCGAAGACGGACTGGCGTTTCCCGTGGTGGAGATATGGAGACGGGGCCAGGTTTGCAACTTGCATCTCCGTCGCACCGGACCTGATCCGGGGCCCACCGGCCGAAGGCCGGCCGGAACCCAATCCCAACCAAAACTCGCCGTGCAGCGGCACGATCATTGTCGTCCCGGCCCCGGGGCGATCCCCCTCAACGCCCCGGCCGCAACGGCAAATCGACCCGCACCTGCACGACGGGATCCGCGGCAAACATCAGCAGGCGCGGCGGATCGATACCAAACTGTCGCATATCGACCGAAAAGCGCGCACGCAATCGCGGTGCATCCGGTTGCTGCGCCTGCAGATCGAACGTCGCGGTCACCGGTTGCTTCTGCCCGGCCAGATATAGTCGTCCCGCGAACGTGCCCTGCCAGTGTCGGTCGGCCACCGTCGCCGTCACCTCGGCGCGCTCCAGGACATACGTCGCCAGCGGAAACGCATCTGCCTTCACGGCGAGCAGCATGTTCGCATCGCGATTACGGTTGCCTGAATCGAACGCCTTCCACGGAATCTGCACCGGCAGCTCCGTGATCGTCGTCAGCGCGTCAGGTAACGCGGCGACATCCATGCGCAACGGCTTCAGAAAGCGAATGTCGCCGGCGACGGACGTCACCTCGTGCAACGGGTGGTGCAAGTACCAGGTCACATGCGCGCTGTCTGCCGGCTCCCATTCGACCTCGGCCGCTCGTGCAGGAGACACGGCCGCGACAGCAACCGTCAGGATCATCAAACACATCTGCTTCATGTCGCCGCCATTCCGATCATACGTCCACGTTGCGTATAATGCAGAGCATATCGGAGAAGCCCCCGCCTGTCACCTGTCATTTCCACGAAACCGGATCCTTCGTGACCACGCTGCTCGCCATCGCCGGAACGCTTGCCCTGATCTACTGGTACGCGCGACACGCGTACCGGGTCCACCCATCCGAGGACGAAGTCCATTTCATCACGACGGACGACGGCTGGCGCGTCGCGCTGTCACGCTACAAACCTCGCGCGAAGAAGCGTAAACACCCGATCATCATGTGCCATGGTCTCGGCGCGAATCACCTTGGCTTCGACCTGAGACCGGACCATTCCGTTCCGGTGCATCTGGCCAAGCAGGGATTCGACGTCTGGGTACTCGATCTGCGCGGCAGCGGCTACAGTGAACGCGCCAGCCTGCTCAGCGGCAAGCCGTTTCGCTGGACCTTCGATGATTATCTGATCAACGATGCACCGGCTGCGATCGATTATGTTTGCAAGATGACCCGCAGCAAGCAGGTACACTGGCTCGGGCACAGCATGGGCGGCCTGCTCCTCTACTCTCTGCTGGCACTGGGCTGGAGTGACCGGATTCGCAGCGCCATCGTGACCGGATCGAGCCTGAATTACGCCGGCACCCGCAGCGACTTCAACCTGTACCTGAAGCTGGTCTGGCTGACCGATCTGATTCCGGGCATTCCCGCGGGCCTGATCTCACGGCTGATCGCGCCGATCATTGGCCGCGTTCCGAATCCGTTCGAAAAATTCAACTGGTGGCCGGACAACATGGATGCGGCAGACCGACGCCGCCTCTGCGCATGGGCCCTCGACGACATCCCTTCCGGCCTGCTGCGCCAGCTCGCGACCGCATTCGATCCCGATGGGCTGAAATCGGCCGATGGCACCGTCAATTACTTCGAACGCCTGCAGGATGCGACCACGCCCGTGCTCGTCTTTGCCGGGGACATGGATCGGCAATGTCCGCCTGAGGCCGCCGAGCGCACGCTCGATCAGCTTGGCAATTCGGAGGAGAGCCGCCTGGTCGTTCTTGGCAGGGGATACGGCCAGCAAACCCACTACGGCCACATCGACCTGCTCGTCGGCCGCCAGGCGCCGGTGGATGTCTGGCCGCAACTCGACGACTGGCTGATTGAACATGACTGACCGCATTCGCGCGCTGCCGTTGCTGCTGTTGTTTCCGTTGCTGATGGGAATCAGCGACATGCGGACGACCGTCCACAAGGTCCCGAAATCGACGCTCGTCGAAGGCACTGCAACGGCGACGCTGCATGTGCCGTTCCAGACGTTGAGCGCGGTACTGTGTGACTATCCGGTTGGCGCCTCGTTTTCGACGGACGACCCTGTGGACTTCCAGGCCGTCGTCAACGACGCCGTCGCGCAGCGCCTGCGCGAGCAGCCGCCCGAGGAACTCGACGACTTCCGCGCCATCGCCGTCACCGGCACGGCACCAGCACGGTGCCCCGGGGGTGAAAACTGGGTCGCCGCGCAGATCGACCTGCCGTGGCCGCTGTCGGACGCATGGCAACTGTCGCAATTTCAGGCGACCTCAGCCACAACCGACCTGACCATTCACTACCAGTTCGTCGCCGGAAGCGCACGAGAGAGTTCCGGGTACTGGTACATCCGCGACCTCGGTCATGGGCGCAGCGAACTGACCAACCGGTTCCACTTCGATGTCGGGTTCCGCATTCCCGAGTTCCTGATCCGCTGGGGCGTCAATTCCGCGCTGCCCGATTTTTTCGAAGACATCGAGACCTTCGCTCGCCAATACGACCTGCCGGTCAGCATCTACCAGGC
>RFIY01000052.1 GCA_003695505.1 Candidatus Dadabacteria bacterium
ATCAACAACTGCTTGTAGAGCTGGGGACTCTGCGGCAGCGCGTAGAATTCGGTCGGGTGCAGGCGACTCGGCACCAGAAAGTCGCGTGCGCCTTCGGGCGTACTCTTGGACAGGACCGGCGTCTCGACTTCCCAGAAACCATGTTCGTCCAGCACGCGACGAATCGTCCGCGTGACCTTGTGTCGCGCCGCCAGTCTGTCCTGCATCCATTCCGTGCGCAGATCGAGATAGCGGAACCGCAGCCGGTTCAGCTCGTTCTGGTCCTCCAGTGGATCGTGTACCGGATACGGCAGGTTGGCCGCGGTATTCAGCAATTCCATTTCGGTGACGACCAGCTCGATCTCTCCGGTCGGCAGATTCGGGTTGACCGTCTCCGGCGAGCGCTTGTCTACCTGACCACGTACCGCGATCACATACTCAGAACGCAGCTTGTGCGAGCGCGCATGCAGATCTGCGTCGTTTTCGGGGCGAAACACGATCTGCACGATACCGCTCCGGTCACGGAGATCGATGAATACGACCCCGCCATGATCGCGCCAGCGGTGTACCCACCCTGCCACCGCGACTTCGCGGCCTGCGTCGTTGACCGTCAATGCTCCACACTGCGCCGTGCGCCTGATCATTCGCGTTACTCCTGTTGCAGTCGTGTCATGGATTCGGGCACGAGCACCCGACGCGGTTGTTCATCGACCCGGATATCGACCGGGGTGTTCCCGATGAACTCTCCGTCAGCCTCAACCGCAATCGGCGGATCGGACTCAATCGTTACGCTCGTTACTTTACGATAAACGGTGCCCTGCATTTGCGCCAATGTGCCCGTCAACATACCCCATGTGTACTTCCAGTAGCGGCACCGCTTCGTTCCTCCGAGCAAACAGACGGTCAGCGAACGCTCTCGCGGATCGGTATCGGGAAAATTGACGTTCGGTCCGCCGAAGTACGGTACCAGCCCCATCACCACACCAAGTACCGGCTCCTGAACAGGATCACCATCCAGCCTGATACGCCAGTGCGGATTGCGATAACGAAAGTAACCGATTAGCGCGGAAACTGCGTAGGCGAACTCCTGTGCCAACCGTTTCAGCCAGGGATTGACGGTTGCGACAGCCTGCGCATCGAGGCCCGACGAGACGACGCTGGCGAACGGGACGTCGTTGGCCGTCGCACCCCAGATTTCGGCGACAGCACCTTGCTGCAGCATACGTAACCATTCGCGGATGCGGACTGGTATGCCCAGCGCAAGCGCGAGGAGATTGACCGTGCCAACCGGATACAGTGCAAGCGGCACCCGATGCGGCAACTCGCGGAGCACTTCGAGCAACGTACCGTCACCACCAATGACGACCAGGGCGCCTTCCGGATGGCGCGCCGCATGGTCTCGGGCAAGCGCCGTCGCGTGCCCCGGCGCCTCCGTCCGTGCGATGTCGTAGCCCTGTTGTCGAAGCAGGCGTTCGAGCCTGCGGGCGCGCCACCGCGACAGAAAGCGCCCGGCGACCGGATTGCGGATCACCAGCGTGCGGTCAGGTGCAAACCGCGATACGTCGTTCACGTCAGAAGAGACAACGGGCCGCAATGCCGAGGAGCAGGCAGTACCAGGCAAAACGCCGGAACCGCCCTCGCACGAGCGTGCCGACGAACACCCGGATTGCCCAGTAACCACTCAGCGCCGCCGCAACGAAACCGACGATGACAACACTGGTCGGTGGAAGCGAGTCCGGCGCCTGGATGAACTTCAGCAGGACCGCGCCGCAAATCGCGGGCACCGACATCAGGAACGAAAATCGCGCGGCCGTCGCCGGCTCGATGCCGCGGATCAGCCCAACGGTCACCGTACTGCCGCTACGGCTGATGCCGGGCGTGATCGCAAGCCCCTGTGCAACGCCGATCAGGAGCGCATCGAGCCAGCCCACGCGGTCGATATTGGCGCGATCCCAGTAGCGCGCCGCGACGAACAACATCGCGGCGGTGACGATCAGAAATGCACCGACTGCATCCGGCCGCGCAAACCAGGCCTCGAACTGATCCTGGAATCCGAGCCCGATCGCGGCGGTCGGAATACTGGCGAGAACAACCGCCCCAACGAAGCGGCGACCCGATCCGGTGCCGCGCACGGTTTCCACCGCGATTCTGGCGATGTCGCTGGCGTAAAAGACGAGGACACTCAGCAACGTTCCCAGATGAAGCACCGCGTCGAACAGCACACCGGGCGGATGCCATCCGGGCAGCGCATGTTCGAGCAGCACGAGGTGACCACTGCTCGAAACCGGCAGAAACTCCGTGAGTCCCTGAACAAACCCAAGGACAAGCGCGTAGACGTGGTCGTTCATGTGTTGACTCCGTGCTGCTGTTCCCAGGCCTTCAGATCATTCCACGCCCTGAGTTTGAGTTCGGCGATCGCGGCACGAACCTGTTCCATCAGCGCATCGCGATCCGCTTCCGTCAGTCCCGCCGTCGGGATCGGCTCCCCGATGCGATAGCAGACCACACCCGGCTTGACGCGAAACTCTGCCTTTTTCATGCGATCCGCGGTGCCGGCGATACCAATCGGCACGATCGGCACCCCGGCCTTGAGAGCCAGCATGAACCCGCCCTTCTTGAACGGGCCAACGTAATCAGGGTCACCGAGTGTACGGGTGCCCTCTGGAAAGACCAGCACATTGACACCTTCGCGAATCTTGCGCCCCGCTTCGTCGAGGCTGCGGATCGCCCGCTCGCGGTTGCGGCGATCGATCGTGATATGCCCCAGCGCGAGCATCGTCAGGCCGAACACCGGCACCCAGAGCAACTCCCGCTTCGCGACGAACTTGGGGCTGCGCGGCAACGTCGCAAGCAGCAGCACAACATCCATGTGACTCTGGTGATTGGCCATGAAGATGTACGGGCCGTCGCCGGGCACGTCGTCCGTCAACTCGGGCGGCACGCGGATTCCGGTCACGAACAGAATCAGACGCATCCACACCCGGGCAATGGCATCAACAACGACCTTGCGTCGGTCAAACGGCGAGACGACATAAATCGGAATCGACAGCACGCACATCGCCACGAAGACAACGATGTGGGCCAGCGGGAATGGCAACCAGAAACGTGGCATCAGGATATCGCTTCCGGCTCGGCGAGCACCTCGATTGGTACCAGTTCAGGCTCGGGGCAGGTTTCGCCCAGAAATCGATCGCCCAGCTCCCGGAAGCGCTCCGGGTCATCCGTCGTCAGGATATCGAGCCTTCCCGAACCAGTCGCCGCACGGTCCGCAAGCGATGCCGCGAGCGGTTGGGCCGAATCGACCAGATTGACCTCGACGCAGATTGCGTTGGCAATCGCATCGCGCAGCAGCGGATAGTGTGTGCAGCCAAGAATGACCGTATCGCAGTTGGCCTCGATCAGCGGGCGAACATACTCGAGCGCGATCGTCTGCGGGATCGGGCCGGTCGTCCAGCCTTCTTCGGCCAGCGGGACGAACAATGGACAGGCAACCTGAGTTACCTCGGCATGTGGGTCCAGCCGATGGATCTCGCGCACATAGGCCTGGCTGCGCACGGTACCGCGCGTCGCGAGCACGCCAATTTTGCCCGTGCGCGTTTGCGCGACCGCAGCGCCAGCGCCAGGCGCAATCACGTCGTACACGGGCACCGGGCATTCCTGCCGCAGGACGTCGATCGCCGCGGCCGACGCGCTGTTGCAGGCGACGACCAGCGCATCTACGGCCCTGGCCTTCGTCAGATAATGTGCGATCTCGCGCGCGTAGCGGCGCACGACGGTGGCACTCTTCGATCCATAGGGGACGCGGGCCGTATCTCCGAGATATACGAATTGGGTTCCCGGACAGGCCGCGCGCGCCGCGGCGAGCACGGTCAGGCCGCCGACACCCGAATCGAAGATGCCAATGTTACGAAATGCGGACATATGTCAATGGGGCTGCCGCCTTGCGGCGGAAAAGGAGACGGGGAGCAGATCTGCCGAACATTGTACGCCGCAGCGCGTCAGGCGCTCAACCGCACCTACTGCACCGGCTGAATCTGATAGCCTTTCTGCGCGGCGTAGCTGAACGCATTGACCGAAATCTCGCTCAATCCAAGCTGCTGCGCGGTCTTGATGTTCACGGACAGGCGCAACCCACGGGGATCCTGCCACGGGATCTCCGACACCGGCTTACCCGCAGCGAGTTCCTGCGCGATCTCGCAGATTTGCTTGCCGATCCCCGAATAGTCGGCACTGAGGCTGAACAGCGCCCGCGCCCGCACGAAGGCCTCGCTGAACGCGAAGAACGGCGTACGATTCTTGATCGTGAAGGCGAGCAACTTCGGGAACACCTCGGCGTTGGCGACCGTCGGATCCGGAATCAGCCAGAATGCATCAACGCCGCCGGCAAACACGGCCAGCGCCCGCACGGCGTCCTCTTTCTGTTCGATCCGCGATGCGACGATCTGGATACCCATCGACTGGGCGACCTGCGCGGCCTTGCGAACCAGATCCCCGGACTTTTTTGGATTGTACATCACGCCGATCTTCTTGACCGTTGGCACGATCGCCTTCAATGTCAGCAACTGGGTCTCGATCGGGATGTCCATCTTGACGCCCGTCATGTTGGGTTCACCGGCAAGCCCCGCCTTGTCCGGATCGAGCACCAGGCCGAACACGACCGGGATGTCGTCGTCGATGTACTGGCGGGCTGTCACCGCGGCCCGGGTTCCCAGCACAACCGCGACATCGGGCTTCGCATCATTGATCTTACCGGCCAGTTTCTTACCCAGGTCATAGTCTTCGTTCATATCCAGCTCAAGATATGAACCGGAGCAATGGGTCTTGAAACCAACGATCGTCGTGTTGTAGATATCGATATCCTTGGACTTGAGGATCGCGAACGTAGCCGCCGACACCGATGTTCCCCAACCGGAGAGAATCGCCGCCAGGAGCAGGCAGAGCATTTGCAGCGAGGTCATTTGCGTCATCGTGCTTTCAGAATCGTCCTTCGACGTAGGCCAGCGCACGAAGCGGAATTGTCTCGCCGCCGTAGCGGGTACCCGCAGCCGGGGGCGACAGGCTGTCCGGACGGGCCACGCCATCAAGTCCGGGGAATTCGATGTGCCTGTCCGATTGCAACTGATCTCCGATCACGCCGATTTCCCAGTTCTCCCAGCGCCATCCGGCCTTTGCGTACAGGTTGACATAGGCGGGAATTCGTTGCGTCTCGGCAAAAGCAAACAACAGGCTCCCCTTGTCTGGGTTGAGTATGCGCCATACGCGTTCCGACTGCCAATGGGCCGCCGCCGCAAAAATCGGCCCCGTATCGGGCGTGTAACGCAGACCAACGTTGATCATGTGCTGGGGATCGGTTTTGCTGGAAACCTGCTCGGTCGCGTTGACACCGTTGAGCGGTGCATCGCGAATCACGATAATCCCCAGATAGCTGTAATTGCCGAAGGCCTGCAGATCTTCGACGATACGGTACTTCAGCGCCGCCTCGGCACCGTAGCTGTTTGAATCTCGCCCTTCGTTACTGAACCGAACAGTCCCGGGATCGAACTCGACAAAATTCCGGTACAGGTTGAAGAATCCATCCACGGCCCAGCGAATGTCACCGTACCGTCCGTTGTACCCGGCATCAATACCGGTGACTTCCTCATTCTTGAGATCGCGGTTCGCGAAATTGAGGCCCAGCGGTTCGAATGCCGACAGTTGCATTTGCGCCTCGAAAAATGACGGCTTTCGGAACGCGCGCCCGGCGCCAATGCGCACACCATGGGCTTCATTGATCGGGACGATGATGCTGAGACGGGGGCTGATCGTCAAGCGATCCCCCAGTGCCGCGTCGGGCAGATACAGGCTCGAAAAGTCACTGCGCACACTTGCGTTGATGATCAGTTTTTCGATCGGACGGTACTGGTTCTGCAGAAAGACACCCGCCCGAACTTCATTGGAAACCGGATCCACCATCTGCTCGGAGTGATAGCGGTTCCAGCGCAGGTTCGCACCCACGGTCAGGCGGTCGGTGTCTCCGAGCTCGAAATCGGCAATCATGTCTGTATTGACCGTGTCCACATCCCAGACCATCTGCGGCAGGACCGGCGCCAGGGTCGGATCGGCGATACCGAAGCGGCCGTCCCAGTGGTTGTAGTACGTCTGAATCCGTACCGGCCCCACCTGAGTCCGTAACCCGACATTGGTATTGACCATCTCCGAGGTCGTCTCTCCAACGATCAGAAACTGCTCGCCCTGCAGACCCGACACGCCGACATTGATATCCACCGGCGTGTCGCCGATCTTGAACAGCAGGTCAGAACGAGCCGCAATCGAGCGCAGTGCACGTTCATCCTTGTTGGTCCCGGAACGATCTTCGCGGTATCGGCCACTCGCGGTATATTCGACTTCACCCGTGACGCCGGATGCGCGCACGCGCAACTGCGGGCCGCCGTAACGCGTCTCGTAATCTGCCTCGATACCGTATGCGTGCTCGAAACTCTCCGGGCGTTTCGGAATAAACTGAACGATCCCGCTGAACGCGTTGGCGCCGTAGAGCGCGGATCCCGGCCCCCGGATGACTTCGATACGTTCGATATCATCGAGATTGAATGACGTTCCCTCTATGAACGGAGCGCCAAACAGCTCGACGTTGAGTTCACGCCCCTGCTCCAGCATCAGGACGAGATTGTTCGATTCATCGGCGAAGCCGCGTGCGCCGACGATCGTATTGGCCTCATTGACGCGGTAGACCTGCATACCGGGAACGAACCGCAAGACATCTGCGGGGCTGCGAAAGCCAAAGGCCTCGATATCGTCACGGGTCAGCACATAAACCGCCGACGGCGCCTCATTGACGCTTTGCGCCTGTTTTGACGCCGACACGACCACATCCTCGACCTGCAGCAACTGAAATTCGGCTTCCAGTGCATCGAGTCCGCTCAGATCCAGGCCCTCCAGCTCCGCCGACAGTGATTCGGCATCGAATCCGGCCATAGCGTCGTCGGCTGGCGCTGGATCGACAGCCTCCGCACGCACCGGTTCGCGGGGACCGGCAAAGACATCAAAACGCCTGCCTTCGCGGTCGACCACACGCAGAAAATATTCCGTGTATTCTGTCCCAAGACGCTCTGCATCAATGTTTGCCTGAAAGTGACCATCGTCGGAACGTACGACAACCGGCCGAAACTTTCCCTGCCCGTCCGCACGCACATAAACAATCGCATACCCGACCGCATCGACCGGAGCGATCGAAAAGGACAGTTCGAGCGCACCCCCTCGTTCGTACTGCCGAATCGGCTCGTGTTCAACCGACCACTCGACATCTGCGGCCCACAGCCGACCGGAAGATACGACGGTCAGGATGAATACTGCCAGACTGAGAAGTCGCGGTCGTGTGCTCACGGTGTTCATTTGCTGCATCAGACTCCTGCTCTGCCTGACCGGTTCACGCCAACCGCCCGACCGCTTCAGAGATCGCTACAACACCGGAAACCGATTTCGGCATCTTTGGTTCCGGCCGGCGCCGTATAACGGTACGCGCAGCGCGCGGCATAATCAGGCCGTTTGAACGACCCCCCCTTTGCAATCATCAGGGTGCGATTCTGCTCAAACGGCGTCGAAGTCCACTCTAGCACGTTTCCACTCATGTCGTACACTCCGTACGGGCTTGCGCAGCCCTCGAACGCACCAACCGGTGCAAGCGCACGATCTTCACCCGTTGCGGTCTCGGTGTTACAAACGTTCGGATCCCAGACCTTCCCGTATGGATAGGGATCATTCTTGGGTCCTTTGCAAGCCCGCTCCCACTCCAGTTCCGTACACAGTCGCTTGCCCGCCTTCTCGCACAGCGCGCGCGCCTGCGCAAGTGATACGCTGGTCTTTGGGCGCGCACCCTTACGATTCGGGTACTCGTAGCGGTCGATGCAATAACGGCCCGTCTTCATTTTTTCCAGGCCGCGCTCGGTCGGGTCGCGCAAGAGGTCGTCGCTCGGACTCCCGGCAAAGAATGCGCCCGCCGGGATATCGACCATGCCGTCCGGACAAGATTTCTTGACCTGCTTCTTCGGAGCCGCGGCCGCTGCCTTTTTGGGCGGAGCCGCTGACGCTTTTTTCGCGGCGGCTTCGGCGGAAGCTTTTCTGGCCTCGGCTTCGGCTTCCAGTTGCGCTTCTCGTTCGGTAGCCAGCAGGCGAAATTCTGTCGTCGCGAGGCGAGCAAGCTCGAGCGCCGTGTCATATTCGGCCTGGTGTGCAGCCTTGCGTGCATCCCCAAGCAGGCCGTCCGCGTCAGTAAATCTTTTCTCTTTAACGACTTCTGGCCACAACTTCACCAGGTCTGCGCGGGACTGCTCGGCATCGGTAATCGCCTGTGCAACGATCCCCCTGAGCTTGCGTGTGGCTGCGGATTCCACCGGTTCAGACGCGGCCTTCGCCGCTGAAGATTTCGCTGCCACTGATGCCGTGTCCGTCGCCGACCTCCGCCCCTGAAACCACCAGACCCCTGCCCCCACAATGCCTGCCAGCACAACAACGAGCACCGCGACCAGAGGCCCTCGTCCCGGGGATGTCTGCGCGATCGCAGGCGTTGGCTCGAGAATGTCCGTCGACTCGCCCGGCTCTTCAACAGCCGCCTGCACCTCGTGGCTTTCTGCAATCGCCGAAGACGGCAAATCGTCCGGCACATCTTCATCGACGAACAGATGGGCGACATGATCCTCCGCGGCCGATGTATCATCGGGCGAAGACCCTGCGGGAGGCTCGGACGTCGCCTGCTGGTCGGCTTGACTCTGTTTGCGCGCCTCGGCCAGCGTACGCTCTGCCTCTTCGGCCGCTTCAGCTTCAACAACCGCCTCGAGAATCCGAATCTTTTCTTCATCTCCGAGGGCGCGTGCGTAGTTGAGCAGAAAGGTGTTCGTTGTCGGATAGCGACGCTCCGGAGCATCCGCCATACCGCGTTGAATAACGGCAGCGATTGCCTCCGGGATCTCAGGGCGTAGCTCCTGGAGCCCCTGCCCTTCCATCGTCGGCGGCTCACCACTGAGCAGCTCGTACGCAATCGCAGCAAGACCGAACACATCGGCTTCGCGCCCGGCACTCTCAGGATCGCTGAGCAATTCCGGCGCACAATATGGTGCCGCGTCGGTCCGCTTGATCAGTACCCGGGCAAACACTTCCGGGGGGAGAATGTCCATCAGCCCATCGTCGGTCAGACAGATCTTCTCCGGCAGCAGAAAGACGTTTTCGGGACGCAGATTTCCGTGGAAGCCGTCGCGGTGGAGCCAGGACAGGACGCGGCCAATTCCCTCCAGAATCGGATCCGCCTCTTCCGGCGAGAACGGCGCGCCTTCTCCACGTCGGGCGTCGATGACCTGACGCAGCGACAGCCCCTCCAGAAACTCAATGGCGACCCAGGGGGTGCCTTCGTGAATCCCGACACCAAAGATGCGGGCAACCCCTTCGTGAGACCACTTGAGCCGTGCCTTGTAGTGTTCGAGAAAGCGGCGAACCAGCGTTTTACGGCTTGCAAAGCGTTCCGCAAACAGCTTGATGATGACGGGCCGGTTCCCAACCGTGTCGTACCCCCGCCACGCGGCACCCAGCGTGCCCTCTCCAAGCGGCTCGCGCAGCTCAAATCGGGCATCGAGTGTATCGCCCGGACCTGGACCGCTCACGGCTGTCGGCCGGTTGCCTTGCGCGGTGACCGACGCGTCACTCCGATCGCCAGCCACTCAGATGCTGTAGTTGATCCATTCATTGCTGTCTGCCGTATATCCCGTCCTGTTGGCCTTCGGGCCGCAATGCGTCGCGAAAACATAGTAGCGAGGCCGCACTGTTACAGCAAACAGGGTTTTGGGCGAACGCTGTTTCAATCTATTTCTGGAACGACATACGGCTGCCAGCGCCACGAAGCGCCCGCGAAGCGACCGGCCACCGGCTCCGCGGCGCCCTGCAATCTGATCATTGGCAGCTCGCGTTCGCGGGAGCCGACAAGTACCGGCCAGACCCGCCGCAATGGCGCGGCGATTCCGTCGGGAAGCAGCGAACCGACCGCTCCGGGCGGCAGCTCCCCCGCCGTCAATATCCTGACAGCGCCAGCCGCCCCGTCCGTGCCCACCTCCAGGCGGCCGATGCCCGGCCAATCACGCACGATCTTCCCCGACCCGATATTGCGCGAGGGGCGAGGCACCTGGACGGCAACATCTGCCCCGACCAGAACGGTGCGATTGCCTGTAAGCTCGACACATCGCAGGCGGGATCGATCCGGACGAATCAGCGCGTCCCGAAGCGCCTCGATGCGCTCCACACCCTGACCAGGCCCTGTCCAGAACCGCAGCAGACGCCGCTGCAAAACCGGATCGATGTCGCGAAACCGGTCGAGAGCGAACACGCCAAACGGGGTCCACCGCGCAGCGTCAAGGGCCAGTTTGTCGAGCAACCGGTCTTCATCCTGCAACGTCTGCACCCGCAGCGTTTCGGCGCCACTCAGCGGCCGTCCGACCGATGGCAGAACGAGGTGCCGCAACCGGCTACGCAACTGGGTAAAGTCGACGTTGGTGCGCTCGTCGATCCACGCGCATCCACGACTGCGGAGCCAGGTTCTGAGCACATCCCGCCGCACACCAAGCAGGGGGCGCCAGAACATCCCGACGTGCGGCCGCATCCCGGCGATCCCACGCAAACCAGCACCCCGCAGAACCGCAAGAAGCCGGGTTTCGTACTGATCGTCGAGCGTGTGCGCCAGAGCTACCGTCTGCGCGCCAAGCTGCGCCGCAAGCGAACGCAGGGCGGCATACCGCGCTGCCCGCAATGTCGCGGCATCTCCGTCGATCTCTGTCTCGAGCGCCTGGCTGGCAAAACGGATACCCAGCTCGGCCGCGAGCCGCTCCGTAAAACGGGCTTCCCGCCGGGACTCCGGACGCCTCCGGTGATCGACATGAACCACACGAAGAAGATCCGAACCCCACCCTGCCGCACGCAGCAGATGAAGCAGGCCAACGGAATCGCCGCCGCCACTCACGGCAACAGCCACAGGGCAGCGAGTCTCCGCGCGTGCTGCCGCGAGCTGCTCGATCAGCAGGTCAATGACACGATCGTTGTTCATGCGCCTGGCAGGCCGTCGTCTGGCAAATCTGATGTCGCTCCGTGAACCAGTGTCGCATCGAATCGCGGTTCGACACAACCCGGTCAGGAGATGGCAAATGAATCGCTGGGGCGGGAAATAGTTTGGCGGTGCCGTGACTCGAACACGGGACACGGGGCTTATGAGACCCCTGCTCTAACCTCCTGAGCTACACCGCCGAACGATGGATTTGTCTGGATTGCGCCTGCCCGAGAACTCGGGGCCATGGCGCGCGACGAACGGGGCTGCCGCTCGAAGACTCCATGGTGCCTGATCCGCGCGGTTTGCGCAATCGGACAGGCCATCGGTTCACATGGCCTGACAGGTTGGGCAATAGTGCGTACCCCGTCCGGAAACGACGATACGTTGAATGGGCTGCCCACAAACCCGGCAATTCAGCCCGGCACGGCGATAAACGTTCAGATATCGGCGAAATACGCCTGGGTTCCCGTTGAGGTCGAGGTAATCCGAGGTCGTCGTGCCGCGGCGCGCAATCGCCTCTTTCATCACCTGAACCGCGGCCGAAAACAGTGCGCCGCGCTGGGCGTAATCGAGCACGTCGGCGGCCGTCTCCGGGTGTAATCGCGTCCGAAACAGGGCTTCATCTGCATATATATTGCCGACGCCACAGGCTACCTGCTGATCGAGCAAAACGGTCTTGATCGCACGTCCGCCCGCGGCATGAACAAGGAACCACTGCCGCGCAGCCGCCTGATCCAGCAGTGGGTCCGGCGCCAGCCCTCGTTCGTCGAACCACGCGTCTGCGTCCTGGACGAGATCCAATGTTCCGAATCGCCGCGTATCAAAAAAGATCCACTCGCCACGATCCGTAGCCAGTCGAAAACGGAATTGTTGCCGTCGCCGAACCGCCTCCGCGCCGACGGGCAATGCCGCATGTCCGGCAGGCAGAATGCGTCCGGTCATGCGCAGGTGGATGACGAGTTGCGTGGCCCCGACATCCAGAACAAGGTACTTGCCGCGCCGTCGCACGGCCCGCAGGCTTCGCCCCGCGATGGTCGCGGGATCCACCTGCCGTTCACGCAGCACGGAGGGATCCGCGATCCTCAGTTCACGAAATTCCGCGCCCTGCAGACACTCTTCCAGATCACGCCGTATGGTCTCGACTTCCGGCAGCTCCGGCATGCGCTTCTTCTCCATTCAGATCAACGCACGAAACAGCGGTTGACAGCTCGCCTGACGGTTGACAGTACGGCACGGTTCCGCTAGACTCACCGATGGTACAAGCTGCTTTCCTGCGAGTCAGTTAGCGGTATGGTAGCAGAGCCGGATGTTGTTCCCGAAACCAGACCTTGACCACCGGATGCGGAGATCTCAGTAATCATGGGCCAGAAGATTCTCGTCGCCGACGACAGCATCACCATTCAAAAAGTGATCGGCCTCACGTTCGCCAGTGAGGATTACGAACTGGAAATGGCCGACAATGGCGATGAGGCACTCGAGAAAGCCCAGGCTGCACCACCCGACCTGATCATCGCAGACACGAACATGCCGGGGCTGAGCGGCTATGAACTGTGCGAGCGCCTGCGCGCGATCCCGGAGCTGGCCGGCATACCGTTGATTCTTCTCACCGGTACCTATGAAGTTTACGACGAAGAACGCGCGAAACAGGTTGGCGCCAGTGATCATCTGACCAAGCCATTCGAAAGCGCGGCATTGATCGAAAAGGTGCGGCAACTGCTGAGTGCCGCCGCAGCCGCGCCAGCCCAGGTCGAGGATCAGGCTCCGGCCGAAGTGGAACCGGTCGAAGCCGAACCCATCGACGCGGAACTCGTAGAAGCCGAACCCGAAGTGGACACAACTTTTTCCGGAAATACGCCGGAAGAGACGCCAACCGACCTGACCGGCGACGACCTCGAGCCGATCGAAGACCTCGACATCGAACCTGCAGATACGGTTGAGACGCTCGATCACATAGAAGACGCCGAGGCCATCGAGGACTTTGGCGATCTGGAACCGATCGAACCAGAAGCCGAAACCGAAACAATCTCGGATGTCAGCTCCGCTGACGAAGGCGGACTTTCAGGCGATGCGGCGGGCGAAGCGCCGACCGCGTCAGGCGTCGAAGCGGGAACCGCTGACTGGGATCTGGAAGGGTTTGATGCCCATCCCGCAACATCGGGCGAAGAAATGCCCGAGACTTCGGAGACGACTGAATCCGCCTCCGAGCTTCCGGAAGAACAAGCAACGCTGGAATCCAGCGAGGAGGCGTCGTTTGAAGACTTCGGTGAGCTGGAGCCGGCAGAAGAGCTCGAAGCGACCGAAGCCATGGACGAATCGGCAGGGGAGGCATCAACGGCAGGGCCTGCCGAAGCCCCTGCGGCCGAGCTCGACTTTTCGGATGTCGCAATCGACGATACCACCGAGGAAGTCAGTGAAATCGAAGTTGAACAGGCAGATGAAATGATCGAAGAGGCCGCTTCTGAAGAGTCGGCCGCCGAGGAAACAGGCAGCGACCCATTTTCGGCATTCGCGGCCATGGAAGAAGCTTCCTCCGAGCCGTCCCCGGCGGAGCCGACGACGTCGGCCGGCGGTGATCCGTTCGCCGAATTCGCTGCGATGGAAGCCAACGCTACCGAGGCAGAAGAAACCGCTCCGGAAGCTGAGGAGCCGGCCGCCTCGCCTGCGGCATCGGAAGGGGACCCGTTTGCGGAGTTTGCTGCGATGGAGGCATCACACGAGGCGGAAGAAGCGGTGTCCGAAGAAACGGGCGGCGACGCAGGCGATGCATTTGCGGAGTTTGCGCAAATGGAAGAGGCTGCCGGCAACGAAACTGGCGTGGCGGCAACGGAAATCGAAACAGCCGGCGCAGACGAAGAGCTTGTCGTCGAAGCGCCTGACGCCGACGAGCCGGTGCCCGCGGAGGAGACAGAACCACTGGACGTCGCCATGGATGCCTCGCCCGGAGAACTCGCAGGTGAAGATGCCGCCAGCCATCTGGAAACCACGCTGGAACTCACCGAAGAGCCATCACTGCCTGTCGAAGAAACGGGCGCGGCGGAATCGGCAACAATGTCGCCTGGCGACGGTTCGATTCCACGCGACGTGATCGACGCTCAGATCCGGGCAGCCGTTCAGGAAGCGGTGACCCGCGCGCTCGATACCCAGGCCCGAGAACAAATCGAGGCCGCAGTCGAGCAAATCGTGCGTGAATCGTTGACCCGCGCGCTTGACCAGTTGCGCGGCAAGCTCGACTGAACAGCGCGAGTCGACGACTCGCCTGGCGGCAGCCGCTGCCGCGCCACCGATCACGGGCAAGCGAAAAACCGCACGATACGGGCTGCTAAAATGTCAGTTTGACGGTCTGCCTCGCCACTGCGACGCAGACGGACAGGCCTCCCCATAGAAGTTTATGAATATCTTGCCAGGGAACCTCGATCCATCATGAGCAGCGACCCCACCACGCCACTTGATGCGGCGTACGATCATCACCAGATTGAACCACCACGCCTGCAGCGCTGGCTCGATGCCAGGGTATTCCATGCCGAACCCGATCCGGCGCGAGAGCCCTATTGCATCATCCTGCCTCCGCCGAATGTCACGGGCGCGCTGCACATGGGGCACGCCCTCAACGCGACGCTGCAGGACATTCTGGTGCGCTATCACCGCATGCGAGGATACTGCGTTCTGTGGCAACCGGGCATCGATCACGCCGGGATCGCGACCCAGACCATCGTTGAACGGCAGCTCGCCGAAGAGGGCACGAACCGGCACGAACTGGGCCGCGAGACGTTTCTGGAACGCGTCTGGCAATGGAAAGAGCAAAGTGGTGGCCGCATCATCGAGCAGCTCAAGCGAATCGGGGCAAGCTGCGACTGGGATCGCGTCCGATTCACGATGGACGAACCGTCTTCACGAGCGGTTCGTGAGGCGTTCGTGCGCCTCTGGGATGAAGGACTGATTTACAGGGGCGAGCGCCTGATCAACTGGGACCCCGTCAGCCATACGGCTCTGAGCGACCTTGAAGTCGAGTACGAAGAACGCGACGGCGAGCTCTGGGAATTTGCCTATCCCGTGCAGGATTCAGACCACGAAATCGTCGTCGCAACAACCCGTCCCGAGACGATGCTGGGCGACGTCGCCGTCGCGGTACATCCAGATGACGAGCGCTATCGCGAACTGATTGGCGCACGCCTCCGCCACCCGTTTTTTCCTGAGCGCGAGATCATCGTCATTGCCGACGACGCGGTGGATCCCGAATTTGGCACCGGCGCCGTCAAGATCACCCCGGCCCACGACCCGACCGACTTCGACATCGGCCATCGCCACGGCCTTCCGATGATCAACATCCTGACGCTGGACGCAACGATTAACGAGAACGGCGGGCCATTCCAGGGCCTCGACCGGTACGCTGCCCGGGAAGAAGTCAAGGCACGACTGCGTGAACTGGGCCTGGAACGGGGCACCGAGGCAATCCGCCACAACGTCACCGTCTCGCAACGTTCCGGCGCCGTCGTTGAGCCGATGATCAGCCGACAATATTTTGTTCGCACGGCTCCGCTCGCCGAGGCGGCACAAAAAGCCGTCCAGGACGGACAAACCGACATTCTCCCGGATAGCTGGATCAAGACCTGGAATCATTTTCTGGATAACATCCAGGACTGGTGCATCAGTCGTCAACTCTGGTGGGGGCACCGCATCCCGGTCTTCTACGACATCCAGGAAATGGAGCGCGTCATTCGTGAGCATGCGGCCGCGAAGCGCGAGCGCACCGAGGCTTCGATTGCCCTCGAAGCCGGCGCGTCACCGGCATACGTCCTTGGCGTTGCGCTGCGCACCCTGCCAGACGATGCCGTCCGCCGTTTTTCGCGCGCCTCGACGGAGGATCTGGCAGCACAGGAACCAGATCGCTACATCCAGGAAGCCGATGTCCTCGACACCTGGTTTTCAAGCGCATTGTGGCCGTTCAGCACACTCGGCTGGCCGGAAGAAACGCAAGACCTCGACTACTGGTATCCGACAAGCACGCTGATTACCGGATTCGATATTCTCTTTTTCTGGGTCGCGCGCATGATGATGATGGGCGTCCACCTGATGCACGATGTGCCATTTCGTCACGTCGTGCTCCACGCCATCGTCCGCGACGAACATGGCGAGAAGATGAGCAAGACGAAGGGAAACGTCATCGACCCGCTCGAGCTCATCAACGACTGGGGCGCAGACGCATTGCGATTCACCCTGGCGGCAATGACGACGCTTGGTCGCGACATCAGCCTGGACCGTAAACGCATCGAAGGCTACCGACACTTCGCAAACAAGATCTGGAACGCCTGCCGTTTCGTGCTGCGCAGCCCAGAGCCAGAACGGCTCAACATCGACCCCGTGCATCCACTGAACCGGTGGATCCTCTCGGAGATCCGGGAAGTGACCCAAAAAACCATCGAACGCCTCGATCAGTACCAGTTTGGCGCCTATGCGCAGGGCGTCTATCAGCTTATCTGGGATCGCTATTGCGACTGGTATATCGAAGGCGCCAAGGTGCTGTTACAAGATCCCGAGACGGCCGACGAGACCGCCGCCACCCTGCGCGTCGCAATGGATGCGCTGCTCCGCCTGCTGCATCCAGCCATGCCGTACGTCACAGAAGAGCTCTTTGCCGCCCTCCACGGCGATCCGGAACGCCTGCTCGGCCTCGAATCATTCGTGGACGTCGACACGCTGCCATCCGACGAGGAATCAATCGGGGCCTTTGGCATCGTCGCGGAAGCCATTCAGGCCGTTCGTACGATTCGGGGCGAAAACAATCTGCCGCCGAACCAGCGTCTGTCCGCGCTCTATGAAGCCCCCGAAGGCTCCCCTCTCGCCGATCCCCGCTGGACGGGCATCATCCGCCAGCTCGCGCGCCTCGACGGCTGGGCGCCAACGACGTCCGAGGCCGCCCCTGCGTTTTCAGGCACCGCCGCCGGCGCAACATTCCAGATCTGGGTTCCGCTCGAAGGTCTGATCGATGTCGCGTCCGAGATCGAGCGCCTCGAGAAAAGCCTTCAACAGACCAGAAAAGAACTGGAACGCACACAGAAAAAGCTCGCCAATCCGTCGTTCGTCGAACGCGCGCCACAAGAAGTGGTCGAAGAACAGCGCCGACGAATGGCAGAGACTCAGGAAATCCTGACACGCACCGAGGCGCAGCTTGAGCGTCTCAGGTCGCTTGCCGGATGAACGCCGCGCCGCGCGATGCCAGTGTCTTTATCGACGAGCTGCTCCACGATCTCGCGGGTGGCGATCGAACGACGGACGCCGTGCTGCCCCCAGATGCCACACTTACAGCCGAATTGCGCGCGCGACAACCGCTGGTTCCGTGCGGGCTGGTTCTTGCTGAGCGATTGATCCGTGCACTTTCCCTCGATGTGCGCTGTGAATGGCGCGCCAGCGACGGCGTGCCACTGAAGCAACCAACCACACTGGGTACGCTGACCGGCTGCGCGCGCGACATCCTGGCACTGGAACGCACACTGCTGAACGCGCTGCAGCACCTGTCCGCGATCGCGACCGAAACACACCGCTGGGTGCGTCAACTGCCAGAAAACGTCGTGCTGCTGGACACGCGCAAAACCACAGCCGGATTGCGCGCCTGGCAGCGCTATGCCGTCCGTTGCGGTGGCGGCCGGAACCACCGCTACAACCTGGCAGATACGATCATGATCAAGGACAACCACATCCGCGCCGTCGGTGATCTCGAGACCTGTGTGCGCAGGGCCGCCGAGCACAGACACCCGGTGCGTATCATCTGTGAAGTGGAGTCGCTGACAGCCGCGCGCGTTGCCGTATCGGCCGGCGCGCACGGCCTGCTCATCGACAACGTGGCCCCCGATGGCTGGCCCGCCTACTGGGATGCACTTCCCGACGACGTGACGCTGGAATTCAGCGGTGGGCTGACATTCGATGACCTACCCGCGATCCCGACCCCACCCAGAACCATCTGGATCAGCACCAGCCGCACCGTCATCGGCGCACCACCCGTTGACATCGGTCTCGATGCCTGATCAGCCACACGAACCACACTGCTGTTGATGACCTCCGTTACCCGCATCGACTTCGACGAAATCGACAGTACACAGCTCGAGGTGCGGCGCAGGCTGGAGCCATCTCCGGCGCAGCCACCCTTTCTGGTGTGCGCGCGCAAACAGACCGCGGGGCGCGGTCGAATGGGGCGCTCCTGGTCAGGCGCTCCCGGCGCAACCCTGATGTGTTCGATCTGGTGCCCGACACCGGGTGCACCGACAGACACCGTCGCGTTGACCCCGCTGGCTGCTGGCGTCGGCGTCATCGAATGGCTCGATCAGTGGGCGCCGGGACTCATGCTCAAATGGCCAAACGACATCCTGGCGCCGACAGGTGGGAAAATCGCCGGCATCCTCTGCGAAGGAATCTGGCAGAACCAGGAGCTGGCCGGCACGATCGTCGGCATCGGCATCAATGTCCGGCGGCCGCCAGATGCCGAATCCATCGAAGCGAACGGACGTCCCGTGTCCGCGCTTGCCGATCTCTGCAACCCGGACTGGCACGCGCTCAACCACAATCTGACGACGCTTGCTGACAGCATCTGTCAGGACATCGACCAATTGCTGCAGGGCAACACATCGAATCTGATCGACACCGTCAACCAGCGCCTGGCCCGCACCGCACGAGCAGTCAGACTGATGCGGTTTGAAAGCGAAAATACGCTCGGGTACATTGAAGGCGTCTCCGCTCGGGGTCACCTGCTGTTTCGACACGTCGAAGACGGCAGAATCGAGGAGATCGCGTCCGGCGAACTGATCTTGCCGGATCAGGGCATCGAGGGATACCCGCAAAAAGGGACAGCACGTGCTTCTGACGGTTGACATTGGCAATACCCAGACCGTATTCGGCGTGTATCGCGGCGATGAGCTGATTGAACATGGTCGATTCAGCAGTCGGCGCGACTGGACTTCGGATGAACTCGAGATCGTCCTGCGAGCCTGGCTTCACCAGAAAGCCGGAAATATCGATGCAATTCAGGGCGTCTCGATGTGCTCGGTCGTTCCCCCTACGGAACATCTTGTCCGCGACGCCCTGTCTGCGTTGCTCCCGGAAGCGCCCATCCTGTCTGTCGGCCCCGGCGTACGAACCGGCATCGCGATTCGCTACGAAAATCCGAAAGAAGTCGGCGCTGACCGGATCGTCAATGCCGTTGCCGCGCACCATCTGATCGGTGGTGGCGTCATCGTCGTCGATTTTGGCACCGCCATTACGTTCGACTGCATTGGCGAAGATGGCGCGTACCTCGGTGGCGCCATCAGCCCCGGCATTCATGTATCGACGGAAGCGCTATTTCGCAATACTGCGAAATTACCTCGCATCGATCCTGAGCCCCCCGAACACCTGATCGGGCGAAACACGGTAGAAAGCCTGCAGTCAGGCATTTTCTGGGGGTTTCTCTGTCTGACAGAGGGCATGATCGATCGCCTCCGCAATGAGCTGGGACCCGTGCCAGTCATCGCGACCGGAGGCTGGGCGGAGGCCATCGGGCCACACAGCAGTCATATTGACGAAATCGAACCCTGGCTGACGCTGGAAGGTCTGCGGCTGCTCTGGGAACGCAACGGAGAGCGAATCTGATGGACAGGCGTATGCTCGACTGGCTGCTGGAGGACGATATCCTCGAAGTGCGCTTCGGCCTGCAACCACAGAAGACTGGATCGATCCAGAGCGGTGACGATGCGGGTGGCGCAGACGAGCCACTGCTTCTGGAGGACGAGGCGTCCGACGCTTCGACAGCGCCCCGCCCCGAAGCACCATCCATCGCGTCTATCCAGAAGCAACAGCACGGTGGCCCGGCCCGCGGCATTCTGATTGCATTGATCGTGCTGATCGTCGTCGCGACGGGCGTGCTGCTGGCACCGATCCCCCTTCCTGGTCCAATCGGAGAGCTGGCCACGCAGGTACGCACTTCCGTGGGGATCGGCCATCAACCCGAGCAACCAAAGCCGCCTGTACCTGCCGCGGTTCCCATCCCACCCTCACCACCAACCGTAACGGCTCCGGCGACCTCGACGACCGAACTGACCGCGCCAGAAGCCTCGACCGGCTCCGCACCGGCAACCGCACCCGAAACAGGCACAGCGCCGACTGCTGGCACGTCAACGGAAACCGCGCCGGAACCAGCGTCAACCAGCGCACCTGCCGAAACGCCGGCACCGACACCAAAAGCCGTCTGGTACGTCCACGCCGGCCCGTTTGAACGCGACGCACCACCCACGATCGCTTCTGATGCCGGGTACGGATGGAACACAACGAGCGACACAATCGAGCAGGCCGGACGACAGGTCGCAACGTCTCCCATTCCGGAAGACAAGGCCAGAGCACTGCTGGACGCACTCAAGAAGGCCGGCATTAACGCCCGCTTGCGGACATCGGCCACGGGAATCTCGGTCATCGC
>RFIY01000348.1 GCA_003695505.1 Candidatus Dadabacteria bacterium
GAGCCGCCCGGGAATCTGGGCAGAATCCACCAGGCCACCGACAGGGCAAATTGCGTCATCCAGCCGAAAAACATCCAGTGCCAGTGGATGTGCAGAGGCACCGCAAGGATTGCCAATCCGGTGGACTGCATCGCCGCGAGCACGCCGACGATGCTGCCTGCGACCAGCCAGCCGAGCGCGCAACGAATCCCGATGATCGAAACCCTCGGCACGTCAGCGCACCCGCCGCCAGATCAGGCCAGCAAACAGAACCGTCGCCGCGATGAGAACCAGCAGGCTCCCCAGGTAACCGCCCTGAGCCAACGCCGATGCCTGCTGTCGCGCCGGCGCTTCGCAGGCGATCCGCAGCACCAGTCCGCTGTTGAGCAGCACTGCGACCACTCCCATCAGCGCGTCGGAGCCGCGACCGCGCTGCCGGTCGATCACCGGCAGCATCCACCAGGCGATCGCAAAGATCAGTTGCGTCAGCCAGCCGATCGTGATCAGGTGCAGCCAGGTCGGAAACCAGGCAAGTCGCGCCAGCCATGCCGGCGGTTCCGCCACGTTGAGCGTGACGGCCTGGACCAGCAGCGCCACCAGCAGCCAGACCAGCGCGCAACGCACCATCACTCGGGTTACCTGCGGCATGCGAAGACTCCTGTCCGGCGAGGCGGTATGCTGTGATGTCATGATGCCGAACCGCGATTGCCGACGCGAACCACGAACCAGCCACGCTGCGGGCGGTTCGATGCAAGGCGAAACGCTGCGATGAGCAAATACCGCACCCACCCGGTCGACACCGACGGCTGGCCGCCGGGCATCGGCCACATCGTCGCCAATGAGGCTGCCGAGCGCTTCAGTTACTACGGCATGCGTGCGATTCTCGTCATTTTCATGACGACGCAGTTGCGGGACGCAACCGGACAGCTCGCGCCGATGGATGAAGCCGAAGCGAAGGCGTGGTACCACACCTTCGCGTCGGCCGTCTATTTTTTCCCGCTGCTTGGCGCGATCCTTGCGGACGCCTGGCTCGGCAAATATCGCACGATCATCGCGCTGTCGCTGGTCTACTGCGCCGGGCATCTGGCGCTGGCGATCGACACGACACGCACCGGGCTGTTGATCGGGCTGGCGCTGATCGCGGTCGGCGCCGGCGGCATCAAACCGTGCGTCTCGGCCCATGTCGGCGATCAGTTCGGCCGCCGCAACGCGCACCTGTTGTCGCAGGCTTTCGGCTGGTTCTATTTTGCGATCAATCTCGGCGCGTTCGCCTCGATGCTGCTGACGCCGATCCTGCTCGATCAATTCGGCCCGCACGTGGCGTTCGGGGTTCCGGGACTGTTGATGTTCGTCGCCACCGTCGTCTTCTGGAGCGGCCGCCACCGCTTTGCCCACGTGCCCGCCGGCGGTCGCGCGTTCGTGCGCGAGGTGTTCAGCAGCGACGGGCTTGGCGCGCTCGGCCGCATGTTCGTCGTCTTTGCATTCGTGGCGATGTTCTGGGCGCTGTTCGACCAGACCGGCTCGACCTGGGTGCTGCAGGCCGAACGGATGGACCGGCGCTTCCTGGGCATCGACTGGCTCAGCGCCCAGATCCAGGCGGTCAATCCGATCCTGATCCTTGTGCTGATTCCGGTCTTCAACCGCTGGCTCTACCCGGCGATCGAGCGTGTCTTCCCGCTCAACCCACTGCGCAAGATCGGCCTCGGCTTCGCCGTCGCCGTCCTCGCCTTTCTGCTGCCGGCGTGGGTCGAGGTGCGACTGCTCGCCGGCGCGTCCGTCAACATCGGCTGGCAATTGCTGTCTTACGTGCTGATGACAAGCGCAGAGGTGATGGTCTCGATCACCTGCCTCGAACTCGCGTATACGCAGGCGCCGAACCGAATGAAATCGGTCGTAATGGCCTGTTTTCTGCTCAGTGTGTCGGCCGGAAACCTGCTGGTCGCCGCGTTCAACGCGTTCGTGCGCCTGCCCGATGGCTCACCGCGCTTTGCCGGCGCATCGGAATACCTGTTCTGGGCCGCCGCGATGTCCGCCACGACCTTGCTGTACATCCCGATCGCGCGCCGCCTGCGCCTGAAGACCTGGATTCAGGATGCCCCGCATCCGTAACCGCCGGAGAACCGCTGTGAGATCACCCTATGCTTTGCTGACGTCGCTCACATCGCGCATGGAACAGGCCATCCTTACCGATCCGAAATTGAAGGCGGGGTTTCCTCCCGGGACGGCGGTCATCGTTGGCGGCACGCCCGAACCGACGGTCGTGACTGTATACCGGCTGTCGCCGGACGGGGTTGAGGCCGTCGAGATGTCGACCGGCGACGCAACGCAACAGCTGGCGCAGCCCGGGGATCCTGCCGAAACGGTCTGGATCGACGTCGTCGGTTTCGAGGACCTGGAGGGACTCGTGGCGCTTGCGACGGCGGCCGGGCTCCATCCGTTGCAGATCGAGGATATTTTCAGCCAGCAGCAGCGGGCGCGCGTGGAGGAGCTGGACAACGGGCTGCTCTGTTTCGCCTGGCAGATCGAGCCGATCGACGACGGCGAGATCCATCTGCACGCGGCGCAGGTGACGCTGCTCGGCCTTCAGGGTCTGGTGGTGTCGTTCCGTCCTCAGCGACGCGGCACGTCCTTCGACCACATCCGCCAGCGCATGAATACCGGCCACCGCCTGCGCACGTCGGGCGCAGGCTATCTGTTCTATGCCCTGCTCGACGCCATCGTCGATGACTATTTCGTCTGCATCTCCGAGCTCGAACAGTGGCTCGATGCGCTGCCCGAACGATGGGATCGCCAGCTTTCCGCCGACGACGTGGTGTCGCTGTTGCCGCTGCGAGCGCTTGGTCCCAGACTCCGACAGTACCTGCTGCCGCTGGTCGATGCGGTCTACCGCCTTCGTACCGAGCATCCCGCGCCGTTGACCGACCACGAGAAGCCGTATCTCGGCGACCTCTATGAACACTGCACGCGGCTTTCCGATGCGATCGAACGCCTCGACAACAACGTGAATGCCCTGATGGATCTCCAGTTCAACCTGATCAACCTGCAGACCAATCAGGTCATGCGCGTCCTGACGGTCATTACGGCGATTTTCGTGCCGATCACCTTCCTGGCCGGCGTCTACGGGATGAACTTCGACCACCTGCCGGAGCTTCACTGGCGCTACGGCTACTTCATGTTCTGGGGCGTCGCCGTATTGATTGCCGTCAGCCTGACATTGGTGTTTCGCCGGCGCGGCTGGTTCTGACCGCCGCTGCGGACTTCAGTCGTCCGTCAACTCGGCCACGACCGCCCCGTCGAGTCCGTAGACCCTCGTCCGTCCTGCGCCGAGATCAATCACGGCACAGGTCGGGCGCCGCGTCAGCCAGCCGCAGATTTCGCCCGGATTGAGGACGACCGTGCGTCCTTCCCGGCGCAGATCGGCCTTGTGGGTGTGGCCGTAGAGGACGAAGTCGTACGTCTGCGCGGCGATCGCCGCGTCGAGCGCATAGGGCTCGTGCATCAACAGCCACGAGCGCCCGCCCCAATCGAGCGTTTTCGGGCCGGGCTCGATCGCCGCGCCAAAGGCTTGCGTCAGGATCCGCACTTCCCCGTCGTTGTTGCCAAAAATCAACTGGTGCGGTCCCGGCAGACACCTCAGCGGTTTCGCAACGAAGGGCGCGATCAGGTCACCGAGATGGATCCAGGCGTCGATATCCTGCTCAGCCAGCAGGTTGACCGCCTGTTCGAGATGATCGAGATGGTCATGACTGTCGCTGAGTATGCCTATGCGCTGCATGCGCCCTCCTCTGGTTCGTCTCGATGGTACTTTTTCGGCGAGGTCTCGCGGTGCGCGATCGCGGCGGCAGCCAGAAACACCAGCCGCCAGTGCCAGCCCAGGCCGACGAGGACGGCCAGGTGGAACAGCTCGTGCGGCCCGATGACACCCGGCC
>RFIY01000349.1 GCA_003695505.1 Candidatus Dadabacteria bacterium
AGATCGTCGATCGTGCTGCGCAGGTCCGAGATTGAGCTGTCGGTGGAGACGGCGGTCCACGGCGCGAGCAGATTGCACAGCTGCGCACGGATTTCCAGAAGCTGGTTCTCCAGCAGCTCGAGTTCGGCGCGGGCGCCGGCTTCTTCGCGCAGATGTTGTTGCAGCGCCGCGACGTTGTGCAACCACTGGATCGCCGACTGCCCGATCACCGCGTCGATCGTTTCCGGATCGAAGCCCGCATCGGCCAGGGCCGCCGTCAGCTGGGTTTGCGCCTGCTCGATTTCCTGATCGAGTTCTTCGCGTTGCCGGAGCAAACGTGTTGCTTCCTGCGCCCGCTCGAGCTCCTGTTCGAGACGGAGACGTTCGCGTCGCAGGCGGGCCGCCAGCTCCTGTACTGCGTCGCGTGTCCAGCGTGCAGGGGTGGGGCCTCCGCTGCGTTCGTACAGCCGCTCGATCGTCGTGCGATCGTTACTGCGTACGCGCCTTCGCGCCTGGAAGATCGCCGCGATGCTGCTCAGGGTCGCCACGGTTGCGGCAATCGCCGCGGCGTACGCTTCGGCCTGGAACGAAAAGACGGCGGCGGCTGCGGCCATGACACCGGCGAGGCCGGGAAACCAGTTGCCGCGGACGGCGTCCGGAGCCGCTTCGTTCAGCCATTGTTCGAGCAGTTCGACGGCTTTGCGGATGGTGTCCAACGCTTGCGCGTCGGCGGTTGGCTCTCCCAGACAGCGTAGATGCTGGTCGATGCCGATACGCTGCTGACGCAATGCATCGAGGTCGCGAAATTGTCGGCTCAGCATCTCGGCCTGTTCGGGAGAAAGCTCGATCCCGGTCCGCGGCGGTACACCGACATCGTGAGCGGCCCGATCCCGGCGCGCCTGCAGCTCCGCGAGACGTCTCTGCTGGTCACGCTGTGCGGTGTGAAGCTCCCCCATTTCATTGACGAGCCGATTCCACTCGCTACGCTCGGCTTCGCTCGGCACCCGGCCCCCGAAACCCGTGGCCTCGAGCGTCTGCTGCGTGGCGGCGATCTTCTCCTGCAGCTGGGCCAGGTCGCGTCGCAGTGTCTCGATGTGTGCTTCGGTGTCCGCGATGCGCTCCGGCAACGCAGGCGGGAAGGCGTCCAGATTGTCGGGAAGGCTTTCGAGCTGGCTGCGTCGCTGCGCAATGTCGCGGTGGAGGGCAAGGGACTCCTGCGCCGCACGAATCCGCTCGCGCCGATTCGCCTGTTCATGCAGGCGCGCAGCTTCCTGCCGCAGTTGGGGAAGCCGTGCCTCGTCCGCCGCCAGCTCCTCGTAGCGGCGTTGCAGGTGTTCGACGTCCCGGGAGGCTTCCTGCCAGGCGCGTTTCTCGGATCTGGCGGGCGACGCCGAGACCTTGACAGCGTCGAGCACCTGTTCGAATTCGATTCCCCCCGAGAGCCGTCGCGCGACTTCGCGTTCGAACGCATTGCCGTGTTTGCCCTGCACGAGGTCTTCGACCCGCAGCAACCAGCTGCCGAGGTCTTCGGTGATTGGTAGCGACGGAGGTTCGGATGGGACGCCGTTGCGGAACCATTCGACGGTCGTGCCGCGGCGCTCGCCGCGCCAGTGGAGCGCCTGTTCCGAGTCCTCGAAGGTGACTGCGACCCGTATGTCGTCTGCGGCATATCGCCGAGCGACGACCGCTTCGACCGCACGCAGCAGGCTTGATTTGCCCACCGCATTCGGGCCGGTGATGATCGTGACGCCGTCGGCCAGACCCTCGACCCGGTACGGCTCCCGGATCCCCGGAAGTTCACGGATTTCGATGCTGCGCAGCTTCATGAGGACGTCTCGCTTTGTGTGACGAGGGTGCGCAAGAGGCGTTTTGCGGCTCGTTGCAGCAGATCCAGTCGCGCTTCCTCGGACCGCGGCAGCGGCAGCTCGGCGGGCGCGACGGCCGCAAAGCCGCCTCGCCTGCGCAGGCTGTCGGCGAGCGTGTCGATGCGCCCCAGCCATTGCAGATCTTCTGCCGACGGCGCGCCGGATTCGAGCCGCTTTGCGAGGCCTGCGAGTGCGCCGATCACATCGCGGCGGTGGCTGAGGACGTCAAGATCGAGTGCGGGTGAGGTAAGGTTGCGCAGGCGGTCGATGGCGACGGCGGGATGACCGGGCAGGTACAGCTCGTTCGGTTCGATGTTCTGGAGCCTCGTTTCGGGCAGTTTGCTGGCGCCAACCAGGTCGGCGCGGACGGCGACGAGGTTCGGAATGCAGGCAGCGGCTTTCGCGTTCTCCTGGACCGAACGCATGTGCTGAAGCAGCTTTGATTCCACGCCGTCGAGGGTGTTGATCCCGCTCAGGTCGATCTTCTCTCGTTGCCAGCGAACAGGGGCGAGCGGGATGTGGTCGAATGTGGCGATCTGTGTGCCGACGATCTCGATCCGCCACGGTCCACGAAGCCCGGTTTCCGTCGGATCCAGCGGCGCGAGTGTGCCGAGATAGCCCATGCGCTGATCGACGGAGAGCGCATCCGGGACGTGGATGTGGCCGACGAGCCAGGCATCGAGTCCGCTCGCGGCAAGTTCCGCGCGGCGAACCGGCGCGTGGGAACTGCCCGGGTTGTCCAGGTCGGCGTGCAGCAGGCCGATGCGCACGCCGGTTCCTTCGGGTAGCGTTGCGCCTTCGAGCGGGCTCTGCCGGACCTGTTCGCGTGGGAAAGACCAACCGACGATCGTTGCTGCTTCGCCATTCGCTTCGATGGTGGTCGCCTCCCAGACGCCGCCGCGCCCGAGCAGCTCGAGCGCCGGGATCTCATCGGCCAGCCGGGGCAGGACGTGAATGTCGTGATTGCCGGCCACGGCAATGACACGGATGCCAGCAGCGGCCAGACGCTCGACGCCGGCGCGCAGTTCGCGATAGCCTTCGAAAAAATCCCGATCGGCATCGACGACATCGCCGGCAAGCAGGTCCGCCGCCGGCTTGCTGTCGAGCGCGTAATTGACCGTGCGTCGCCAGGCTTCGGCGGGCGTTGCGTCGACGTCCTGTGCTCCCTCCGGCAATCTCGGGCGGCGACCCAGATGAA
>RFIY01000350.1 GCA_003695505.1 Candidatus Dadabacteria bacterium
AGAACACGATACGCGGGGATGCGCGGTCGGGCTGGCAGTCGGTCCGCTTGCGATCGGGGTCGAAAAACGGCTCGGTCGGGACGAGCGTGACCTCCAGGGTGATGCTGCAGACAGGCTGTCCGCCAGCCGTCGGCCGTCCCTCGAACTGCTCCAGGTGCAACATGCCCGTACGCTCAGACGCAAGCACCGTGCTGGCGCCGGTCGTCTCGAGCGAAAACCGGATCCATACATCTGCCGAATCACCCGGCGGAATGCTCACCAGTTCGACAACACCACTGCCGGAAATGTGGGTGGCGTCGGTCGCCGCGGCAAATCCCCACGGGGCCCGGTCGTCGTAAACTGTGTCCTCTGCATTCATGCCCATACAGCGCAGATTGGTATCGGGCGGCGCCACGAGCGACGGGGGCCAGGACAGGTCGCGCTCCGGGACATCGACATCGGTCCGTGCGCATACCCATTCCCGAGGGATATCGCTGCTGTCCGGGCATTGCACCCGGTCGAGCTGCTCCTGGTCAAAGGTCATCTCGAAGACGTACACCCAGTCCGACGACGCGCTACGGATGATCGTCGCCTCGGCGCCACCCCAGTCGGGAGACTGTCCGAGATTCGGCAGTGTCAATCGGCTGATTTTGCCGTCGCTGATCGATGCCGCCAGCAACGCCGGCCACTTGCCCGTATCGTCGTCGGTCCCAATGACGGTGGTCACGACGATCGGGTACAGCCCGGACCATGGCGTAAACGCGGTCGGCGTCCGGACACAGAACTCACTGCTGGTCGTGCCCGGAAAGAACGCCAGCGGCCATTCGCCCTCGTACCGCAACGTCGCGTCATCGAAAATCGGCGCGCTGTACAGCCCGGGCAACGCATCGGCCACCTCGGTCACGGACAAAATCACCGGACCGGCCGGCGCCGCGTCTTCGCCCGTCGAAAAAAAGCAGGCCGGCAGCAGGCAGGTCACCAGCCCGACCAGCACGACGCAACGGACATTGATCAACGCGGCACCTGCCCGCCGATCATGCCATCGGGAACAGTCGCGGCAACCTTCACTGCACACAACCCCATCTGCACACCTCCAACCGCACTCCCCCCGTGCTCCTGGTCCGGTCGAACCCGGATATGATCCTAGCAGCAGAACCGCGGGCTGACAACGGCACGCCGAAACGTCCGTGCCGGATTTCGACTTGACATCGTCGGTTGCACCGCCGATCAAGGCGACCGTGCTGCCCGCGAGCGGCTGAGCCGATGCTCACGAACCAACTGCACAAGCAATCCGGTTCCCGCTCCGATGACGGCGGACGGGATTGCCACCAACAGCACGCCCGACGCATAACCCATGATCAGCGCCCCGGTGTCACGGTCGCAATAGTACTTGAGCCACATCTCTTTCGTACACTCGCCGACAGACAGCGGCGCGGTCAGCCACCAGACAGCGCCGGACAACAGGCCTGCCGCCAGTCCCCGGGCCAATGCCCGCCTTGGCGCTTCGTTGTCGAGGATGCGCCTGCCGCTCGCTGGCGGGCGGTTGAGCACCGTCGTATCCACATGCGCACTGATCAGCACGCCCGCCCGACTGCGCGACACGGAAATGCCGCCGCCGAATCGACCCGCAAGCCGTTCCCGTCCCAGCCATTGCAAGTCGGCCGTCAAATTCGGGCTGTGCTCCCAGTCGCGGTTATGGGGGCAAATCAGACCGCGTAAACAGTTGCGCACATCGGTACGCATCGCGGCGTATCCGCCGCCGGCCAACAACGTCACACCGTGGCCATCCGACAGCAGGTAACAGAAACCTGCCAGTCCGTTCGCTTCAAACCAGTGGCGATACGGGTCGAATTCGTCGAGCGACAATGCATAACTCGCGCCGCCTGCCACGCAAAGGGGGCCAGCGAGCGTCCGGCCGCCAAGCATGCCAAGGGCAGGCCCATTGAATGCGACCCTCGCATCATTCGGCGGGTGTTCTGCCTGCACCAGCACACTGTAGCGCGGTCCGACCGTCAAAAAGACCGATTCCGGACTTGCGGCCGCAGAGGGCGGGGCCAGTAGTACGTTGCCAAACAGCAACACACCCAGGAATCCACGAACGTTCATCGCCAATTCCGCTCAGGCATTGGGCAATCGGGCGTATAGAAATCGTCTGGATAACCTTCGTAGTGGTATTCATCGAAACAACGTATGGGCACAGTCGGATCGGTGACCCCGTCGCAGTCACTGGTCACCTCTGCGGGCACATCGTATTCCAACACCAGGTCAACAGACGCCGTTGCCGGGGTCACCTCGGCCGTATACTGCTGAGACACCGGCTTGATGACCGAGAAGGGCGAACGGCAGTTCGATCCACCCGCTCCCCAGACTGGACCGTACTGATTCGTCCTGCCGGATGACGACAACAAGCTGCCTGTGGAGCACTCGAGGTTCAACCGGTTGTGAGGCAATGAGAACCGCACCTCGCTGGCGCCCTCGATGCGGGCACGTACGTTCACGTCCAGCTGTTCACCATGCCCACAGATGATCTCCTGCTCGCCCTGGCTGCAATCACGGTTGACGAGCAGCATTTCCCCGTCGACCTCGGCAATGATGCTGCAACGCCGATCACCCAGGACAAAGACATCCCGACAGGCAAGCTGCACCAGCAGCAACGACCCGACGAAGACGAGTGCGCGCGCCGGATGGAACACACCTGAGGGAACGTTATCGCAGCGGTTCACGGCAATGCCGTTCGGGTATATGAATACGCGGGACACATCGCGTCACCCGCTCCCCGGAGCAATGACCGGACGCGGAGCGCGTCCGCAAAAATCCACAACCCCATCTGCACGCCTCCAACCGCACTCCCCCGCGCTCCTGGCGCATCTTGACGCTAGCAAAGGCCGGGGTGGGGCGCAAGCAGAAGCGGTGCGCGAGATCCGTAGTCGGTCGGACGTGACAAGGCGTTTCGCTGCTCGGGCGGCTGCGGTGCTCAGGTCACCGGCGCAACGTAGAGCGGCCCCTCGAGGATGAACTTCTCGGGATCGTCAACCGGCTCGAGACCTTGCGTGCACTGCAGAGGGGCAGAGAACGTCGACGCCTCGCACCTCTGCGTCAACGGGTCCCATACGCTCCGCAAATCGGAACGTGGCTGGAGATGCAGTGGTGCAACCAGGTGATATACACCCGTGGTACCGTCCGGGAATGTCATTCCGAAAACCTGGTTTGGCCCCCCGATGAGATACGCCAGATCCGTCAATCCGAAACAGAGGTATAATTCTCCGGTGCAATCGGCCCCCTCGTAGCGGACCTTGACCCCGCCCGGAAATACCGGGCCGCTGACCGCCAGTTTGTACCTGACATGGAAACCGGATTGATGCTTCGCGACCACCGACGACCCGCCTACACCGATTACAGGCAATTCCACCTCTTGTACCTCACTTCGCAGCAACAAACGCGGTCTGACGACGGTAGCCTCTACCATCGCTTCCAGCGCCGCAACCCTTTCCTCTGCCAAGGCCAGGCGTTCGCTGATTGTGGTATCACCTGACTCACTGCTACGAATGGCACTGGGACTCAGCGCGCAAAGACACCAGGCAACACTCCACAACGCGACGTCGCGCACCGCACCCATACATTCACTCCGGTGCCGGGCCGACGTAGAGTGGCCCTTGAAAGTAATATTGTGCCGCGTCAGAAACAGGCTGAATGGTGTAGCAGGACGTATTGAGTTGCGCCGAATGCAACGTCATGCAGTCATAGCCACCACCGGGATAACGTGCGGAACGCGCTTGCAGCGTTGGCGCGCTCGCCGGAGCTGCTGCGCGAAACACACCAGGGACGCCCGCCTCTATTCCTGTTTCGAATAGCTCAAATTCTCCGCCGTAAATATATCCGCCACGCAGGCCGCAGGCGTATGGAATACCACTGCAATCGGCCGACTCATAAAACGTCGCCAATGCCCTCGGACCCGTAGCTGATACAGCCGCCAGATCATACGTCGCCAATGTCCCTGGTCCGACCTTTACCAACGCGCTGGAAAGGCTGACCATCGCCGCAATCGGATAATGCGCTGTACCCGATGCGTCATACAGGTAGAGTACCGTCTCGTCAGTCAGCGCCATCTGCTGCCGCTCTGCTTGTGCGATGCGCGCCTCCAGATCACTGATTCGCTGCTCGATCGAGGTCGCAGCATCGCCGTCCCCAGCCACACCCGGCTCTTGCGCGCACGCAA
>RFIY01000351.1 GCA_003695505.1 Candidatus Dadabacteria bacterium
GAGCTGGGCATCGGCTGGCCCGATGCGGTGGCCGGTGAATTGCAGTTGACGGGTCAGCAGCCCTTCGGCGGGCAGTGGGAGCCGTTCGGCGGTACGATTGCGCTGACCTCGACGCTGACCTCCTCGGTTCACATGCTGATGACGAACGGTGCCGGGCGCATCCTTGCCACGCCGACACTGGTCGCACGCAATGGCGCCGAAGCGGTATTTCATGCCGGTGGGCAGATCCCGGTGCCGGTCGCGACCGGCCTGGGGCAGACGTCGGTGCAGTGGCAACCCTACGGCGTCGAGCTGAGCGTGACGCCGCATGTCGACCAGTACGGCAACTTCGATCTCGATCTGAGCGTATCGGTCAGCGATCTGGACCCCGGCAACGCCGTGGCGACCGATGCCGGGACAATCCCGGCGATCCGGACAAGGCGCACCCGTTCGCGGGTCAATCTCGCCGAGGGCGAATCGCTCGTGTTGTCGGAGCTCGTCGATCAGCGTGACGGCAAGACGATCGGCCGCGTACCCGGCCTTGGCCATATCCCTGTCCTCGGCGGTCTGTTCCGCACGCGCAGCGCGCGGCGGCAGGAAGGAGAAACCTACGTCGTGCTGACACCGTCCGTGCTGCGGCCTGGCAGTCTGGAACAGGTCGAAACACGCGGCCCGCTCGAGCGCTATCGCGAGGCGGCCGAAGAGACGAAACCGGCAGTGATCGAATGACCCGCCTGCTCCAGGTCGAATGGGTGACGCCCAACGGACGGTCACATGCCCGCGTGCTGCGCCTGCCGGCAACCGTCGGTCGAGGGCGGGACTGTTCCCTCGTCGTCGATGACCCGGGCGTCAGCGACCTGCACTTCCGAATCCTGCCCGATTCCCATGACGCCTGTCGCATCGTCGACGCCGGCAGTCTTGCCGGGATCGCGGTCGATGATGCGCCGTGTGTCGAGGCGACCGCCACGCCGCCGGCGACGATCCGCTTTGCCGGTCATCTGTTGCACCTGTTGCCGGCGCGCCGCGCGCAGCAATCGGTCCCGGCAGGCGGTAGTCTGGATCGGGACGTGCTGATCGGCACGGTTCGGCAGCGCGTCCAGCAGGAACCGGATCTGGTCACCGGCGCCGATGCCGAAGTCGTCTTTCGCCAATGGCTCGAAGAAGCGATCCTTGCGGCGGGCGAACAGCCCGAGGCGCACGCGGCGCTGATCGCGGCGTGTCTGCAAGACCTTGTCGGGCTCGGGGTGATCGAGCCGCTGCTCGAAGATCCCGACGTCAGCGAGATCATGGTCAACGGCCCACGGCAGATCTGGGTCGAGCGACATGGCCGGATCGAACCAACCGACCTGCAGTTTGCCGACGATGGCGCGGTGCTGCGTGCGATCGAACGGATCGTGTTGCCGCTCGGTCGCCGCATCGATCAGGCCAGCCCGGCCGTCGACGGCCGGTTGCCGGACGGGTCACGTGTCCACGCGATCATTCCGCCACTGGCGATCGACGGGCCGGTGCTGACGATCCGGCGCTTCCGCAACGACGCTCTCGACCTCGAAGCCTTGATCGAACGGGGTGCGCTCGATCGACCAATGGCGGAACTGCTGGGCGCGGCGACAGCGTGCCGATGCAACATCGTGATTAGCGGCGGTACCGGCACCGGCAAGACGACGATGCTCAATGCGCTGTCCGAACTGATCCCGACCGATGAACGCATCCTGACGATCGAGGACGCGGCCGAACTGTCGTTGCGGCAGCCGCACGTCGTTCGGCTCGAAGCCCGGCCGGCCAATGCCGAAGGGCAGGGCGCCGTACCGATTCGTGATCTCGTGCGCCATGCACTACGGATGCGTCCGGACCGGATCATTGTTGGGGAGTGCCGCGGCGCGGAGGCGCTTGACATGTTGCAGGCGATGAACACCGGTCACGATGGCAGTCTGACGACCGTGCACGCCAACAGCCCGCGGGATGCACTGGCGCGCATCGAGACGATGTGCCTGATGGCCGATGTCGGATTGCCGCACGAGGCGCTGCGTGACCAGGTGGCGCGCGCGATCGACCTGGTGGTTCAGCTTGGCCGTTTCCGGGACGGCAGCAGGCGCATCGTCGAGATCGCCGAGCTGACAGGGCGCGAAGGGAATGTCATTCAATTGCAGACACTGTATCGCTGGGACGGTGCGACCGGTTGCTGGCAGGCAAGCGGCTACCCGCCGCGGTTCAGGGGGCGGATGTGACCGCGGCGTTGCTGATCTGCTGGTGCGGTGCCGTACTCGTCTGGTGCGCTCCTCGTATGCCCCGGCGACTCAGCGCGGTAGCTCCCGCACGCGGCACTGTCCGGAACGTCATCGAGCGGATCGCGCGCAAGCGGCGACGTGAGCGGTTCGAAGGACTGCTGCCGGAGACCTGCGACGCGCTGGCTGCGGCGTTGCAGAGTGGCAGCGCGTTTACCGCGGCGCTTGCGCAATGTGCGCGGACGTTCCCGGAACCGATGCGCGGGGTACTCATCGCCGCATTCGAAGCGATCCGGGCGGGCGAGACGCCGGCGGTCGCGCTGCGCCGTGCCGGCGCTTCGTTTGCGATCGACGAGTGGCGCATGCTGGTCGACGCGCTCGATGCGACGCTGGCCAGCGGCGGCGATGTCGCCGGTACACTTCGCCGCGTGGCCGCAACGGTGCGGGCCCGGCGGCGCATCGAATTACGGCTGCGTACCCTGACCGCGCAGGGACGTCTGCAGGCCTGGGTGATGGGCGTGATTCCGCCGTTGATGCTGCTGGTCTCCCAAGCGGTCGATCCGGTGGGGCAGCAACTCCTGCTCCGTACGTCTACCGGCTGGCTCATCCTCTTGGTGGTTGGCGTGCTGGAAGTCGGGGCGGTGTTGCTGGCGCGGAAGATCCTGCGGGTCGAGTTGTGAGCGGTCTGTTGCTGGTGGCGCTCATCTGCTGGGCGTGTGGCTGGCTGGTGCTCACGCTCGGGCCGGTGGTGCCGCCGCGATTTGCGCACCCGGCCCACATTCACGGCGAGGCGCGCACGCTCCGCTTCCTGCTTGCGCTCGCCGCGCCGTTGCGGCCGCAGCTCGACCGCAGTCGTGCGGGCGCCGCAGTTGCCGGTCGGCTGCGCCCGCTCGTCGAGGAACTTGACACGCCGTGGGGCGCGAGCGCAGCCGACTGGTGCGCCGCCGGACTTGTGCTGGCGGGCCTGCTCGGAGGCATCGCGTGGCTGGCTGGCGGCGGCCCGGTGGTCGTCACGCTGGCGGCCGCGACGGGTGCGGCGATGCCGCTGCTCGTCCTGCGTGACCTGCGCAACGAACGGCGCCGAATGATCCTGCGCGGTTTTCCCGACCTGCTCGACGCACAGGCGCTATTGTTGCGCGCGGGCCTCGATCCGCTGCACGCGCTGGAGCGCTTCGCGCAGGCACGCGACGGCGCGGATCCCCTCCGGCAGGAACTCGATCGTCTGCTCGGACTGTTGCGCAGCGGCGTCCGCCTGACCGACGCGCTGGCACACTTCGAGGCCCGCCTCGCGCTCGACGAGCTGCGCGGCGTGATGGCCGCGTGGCGGCAGGGCATCGAGAGCGGCGCGCCGCTTGCCGAACTGTTTGCGCGAAATGCCGCGGAACTGCGGCACCGTCGTTTCGAGCGCGCGGAGCAGGCGGCGGCGCAGGCGGCGATCCGACTTGCCGGGCCGTTGCTGATGATCTTCGGGGCGGTCCTGCTGATCGTGCTTGGGCCACTCATCCTGCAACTCGGGGGGCTGTTCTGATGCGGCGCAAGACAGTGATCATCGAATGGGTCGAGCGCGGCGTGCGTCGCATGCAGCGGTGGGATGGCGAACCGATCGTCGTGGGCAGCGATCCAGGCTGCGCGCTTCAGATCGCCAACACGGCGATCCCGGGCCGGGCCATTCGCCTGAAGCGTACATCCCGTGACCGTGCGATCGTCGAACGCATCGGCCAGGGGCAACATGGACAACCAGACATCGCGTCTGTGGAGATGATCCGCATCCCGGGCGTGGTCGTGGTTGGCCCGGTTGCGCTGCGTCTTGGCGGTGCAGCGCGGCGGCCGTTGTGGTTGCCCCTTTGCTGCGCGTTGCCGGGACTTGCCGTCCTTGGCCACAGGCCAGCACCAGTCCCATCCGCACCGGCCAACGCCGCGGTCGCCACTGTGCCGCGGTTGCCGCCCGACGCACTCGCGGCATGGGCCGCGGCACAGGAACGCGCCGCAGCCTTCGAGCCCGGCGCGCTGGGGCGGGCGTGGGTCGCGTGGTGTGCCTTGCGCGAGACGCCTGCGTGGGCATCGCAGGCGCCCGACCGTTGTGAGCAGATCGAACAGCGCTGGTACGAACGACGCCGCGTACTGGTTCGCCAGGTCATTCGCGCCCGACAGCAACGGGATGAAACCGCCGCGCACCTGGCGCTGGAACGCCTGCGTCGCGAGGCGGAACCGTTTGGCGACCCGGTCGTACAGCAGTTGTCGGGCAGGGCGGGCGGGGGGACGCGGTGATGCAGGGCGGCGGCGACGCTCGGCGCTGCTGGATCTGCACGCGCGATGGTCTGCCGGTCGGGCCGATCGACGCCACCGGCGGGACGGTGGGCGGACCCTCGGCCGACCTGATCCTGCCCGGCTTGTCGGATGCGGACGGTCGGGCGGAGCTCTGCTGTGTCGAGGCCGGAATTGAGGTCAAGCTGCCGCCCGGATGGCGTTGCACACGCCGCAAGGGCGAGGGCGTGGCGCGGATACCGTGCGAACTCGCGGTCGGGCGGCATCGCTTTCGCATGGTGAACGAGTCGGCACTCGGACGGCCGCGCCGATCCCGCTGGCCGTGGCTGGTCGTTGCGCTGGTATGGAGCGTCGCGGGCAGTGCGGCCGTCTCGCGCACGCAACCACAGCATCCATCCGCTGCGGGCGGTCGATTCACGCTGCGTCGCCCTGCGCCGGTCGTTGTCGCTGCCGCCATCCCGTCTGCCGCGACAACGGCGCCCACCCGTCAGACGGACGTGTCTCAGGCGTCGACGCGTCCAGCGATTGAACGGCAGACGGTGGCTGGCGCTGCCTCGGCCGCGCCGCTGCCAGCGGCGGCAGCGGCGCACGCCAGGCAAACACGACAGCCCACGGACGACGAAGGCACCGGTTCCGCCGATCCCTGCGCACAACTGAGATCGCTGATCGCCAAAGGCCGACTGACAGAGGCGCTTGCGATCGACTGCTCGACCTTTTCCAGCAGACTGCACCAGCAGCTCGAACAACTGGGCGCGCTTGCCCGTGATGTCCCGGGCCTGCTCGGCGCGGCCGCCGCACGTGACGAGCTGATTGCCGCCGACTGGCTGTCACCGGCCGCGGCCTCTGCCGTGAATCGGCGTCTTGCGGAACAGACCGAAACGGTACTTGCGCCGATGGTCGGTCAGATTGCCCCCGAAACTCTGGCCCGGATCGTGCGGCAACTGCATGCGCGAGGTATCGCACTGCGCGCAGACAGCAAAATTCGCAACCATCTGATCGAGGCCGCGGCGACACTCGAAGCACGGGCCCGTGCGCTCGCGCACGTCGATCCGGACGGCGCGCGCCGCATCTGCGATCGCGTCGTCGACATCGCGCCTCCGGACTCGGCTCCAGGCGCGCGCTGTCGGGACAGCCTTACCAGCGAATGATCAGATTGCCACGTGTCGAGCGCCACGGCCGGACGATGCCCAGCGTCGCGCCCGTCGCCGCGCCGACGACGCCGATCACGACCGGCACGATGACGCGAAGCCGGCGCTGCTCGGGTGTGGCCGGGGCGTTCCGTTCGAGTTCGCTGCACAGTCGATCGACCGGTTCTCCGGGCCGCCAGATGATCTGACCGCCAGACGACAGCAACAGCGGCCCCATGGCATCCGCAGTCCAGACCAGGGGGGCGTTGCCGCGCAACCGTTGAATGATCGGCGGCTGAACCAGTGGTTCCAGATCGCCGGTATCGGAGACGGCGGCGGCCACCTGAAAGGCGCCGTAGTCGAACCCGACCGGCAGTGCAGCGGCGGCCGGGGACGGGATCGTGATGCCGTCGCGGTAGTCGAGCCATTGACCCGCAAACTGGATGCGCCGTGGCGACGGCACGACGTGCAGATGGTGCGAACCGGAACGCCAGAGACGCGCACGGGCGCGTTCTGCCGCGTTGCGTACCGCCGGGTCCGCCACCGATTCATCATCCGACAGCATGACCAGTTGCAGCGCCGCTGTATCGAGGCGCGTCTCGTCACCGAGAAATGCGGCAATACGCGCCAGTAACATCTCTGCGTCGCGGTGAAGCGGGCCGGACTCGCCGCGTGTGCGCATGCGATCGACGACCGGCTCGAGTTCGTTCAGCGCCGCCTCGGGATCGAGCAGGTTGAACGCACGCCGGGCCGCGGCGATGGACGCCGCCGCTTCGGCCTCGAGACGTTCCTGGGCTGCGGCGTCCGGTGGTTGCGGCGCGATCGTCGTCGGGCAGCTCGTCGCCCCCGTGGCCAGCTCGGCGCCGTCCACCAGCATGACGACCGGCACGCGCCCGTCGGCCAATGCCGTGTTCGCGATACAACAAAACAGTGATGCCAACATGGCACCAGACAGGGCTCGAGACATGATTCCCCCTCGCTCGTTCCCTTGTTTTTTGGGCAGTCGTGTATATATTACGATAACAATTGAAAGGCAAACCGCAGGAAATGTCGCGTCCAAAGATGCCCCCATTGCTGAATATCGTCGTTGCCCTGGTCGTGTTGTTCGTCGTGCCCCTGTTCGCAGCGGATGCCTGGGCGTGGGGCGCTGCGATGCACCTGAAGCTGGCCGAACATGTGCTACTGAATCGACATCTGCTTCCTGCACAACTCGGCGCATTGTTGGGGCAGTATCCAACGTGGTATGCCTACGGAAACCTGATCGCCGATCTGATCCTCGGTAAGCGCTATGGCATCGACTTTCGCGACCATTCACACAACTGGCGCGTCGGCTGGCGGCTGCTCGAAGGCGCCGAGACACCCGAGATGCAGGCGGCGATGTGGGGGTACCTTTCCCACCTGGCGGCGGATGTCGTCGCACATCAGGTTTTCGTGCCAACGAAGATCGCGGCCGTCCGCAACGGCCTGATTCGGGGACATAGTGGCTGGGAGATCGCATTCGATGCGGACTGGCATCCGGAATACCCGCATCTGGCCCTCGAAGTCACCGAGCGGGTCAGCGAAGTTGTTGACCCGTATTTGATGGGACGATTGCGTGAAACGCTCTTTTCGCATCGCAACAATCGCCGGATTTTCCGCTGGACGCTGAAGCTGCAAAAATACCGCACCTGGGAGCGGCTGGTGCGAGAGGCGGCCAGGCGCACACCGCATGCAGTCGACGACGAGACACGCACCGTCTATTTCGAACTGTCGATGAACGCCGTCTGGTCGTGCTTGCACCGTCAGCGTGAGGCGACCGTGACCCATTTCGATCCAACAGGGCACCGTGCGCTGGAACTGGCGGCGCGAACGCGTCGTGGCGACGCCGAGGTCTGGCACGAGTTCGCGGGGGCGGAGGGGCCGCTGGCTGCGCCTGAGTTGCGCGGCCAGCTCGCCTTGCCGCTGACCGAACTGCCGAAGGCAGGCCTTGATGAAATTGAACTCGAACGTCCCGCGCTGGCGGACCTGATTTGAACAGTCGTCTGGACAAGCAGGAGGTACGCTGATGACGATTGATCCCGATGCAAAAAAGACCGCGCTGCGGATGATCCCGTATGGTCTCTATGTGCTGACCGCGAGAGATCAGGATGGCGAAATCGCAGCCGCAACGATCAACTGGGTCACGCAGGCATCCTTTGAACCGTCGCTGGTGGTCGCCGGTGTCAAACGCGACTCACATTCCTACGAGGTGCTGAAACGCGCCGGGCACTTCGCCCTGAATGTGCTCGGCAAGGGTCAGCACGATCTGGCGTTTACGTTTTTCAAGCCAGCCGAAGTTGACGGTGACAAGATCAGCGGTGTTGGCTGGCGGGAAGGGGCCGCCGGACAGGTGATCCTCGAAGGTCTGCCCGCCTGGGTCGTTTGTCGCGTCGTCGATGTGCGTGCGGACGGGGACCACGCTATCGTCGTCGGCGAAGTCATTGATGCTGGCGTCGAGGGCGCGATCGAGGGGCGCCCCGACGATGCGACCCTGTGGCTCCGCGATCTTGGCGAGAACGTGTTTTATGGGGGGTGATCCCGCAGGCTCAGCCTGCAGACGTTTCCCGCGCGAATGGCGGCGAAGGATCTGGCCTTCGCCGCCGTTTTTATGCCCGTCCGGTCTGTGAGACTGGCCGGGAAGTGTGTAAACAAAATCACCGTGCGAGTTTTCATTGGCTATTGACATTACCTTTTATAAAAAGCATTATCTGTAAACGAAATAGATCACGTCCACCAATAACAGGAGCATTGGACATGAACGCAAGAGCCATACATACCATCATTGCTTCCTTTGGCATTGGAATGCTCGCGAGCGCCTGTGGCAACAGCGCAGCGACGAATCTGCTGGCCGACCAGCGGCCCGCCAATGCGACCGGCGCCTTTACCGAGAAACCGGTTGGTTTTCAAATGAAGCTGGTCGGAACATCCGCGATGGCCGCAAAATTCGCGCCGCAGGCAGCCGAATCGGCCTCGATCGACATTACCGAGGCGAGCGTCAACGTTGCGAAGGTGACGGTCAAATTGCCTGCGGGCTGGAATTGTGCGCGCTACGGCCTGGAAGTCTCGGCGTTGGCGGGCGTGTTGCCGGACGATGCCCGGAGCGGTGTATGTGAGACAGGCGACGGCGAACATGCCGATGGAACGCGCAGCGGCGACGATGAAGCAGTGTCGAGCGATGAAGACGCGTCCCCGGACGGTGTCACTGACGCTGAGCTGGACGCACAGAAATCATCGGGCGGTGACGGCAGCGCATCTGCCACGCTGGATGAAGCTGGGGAGGTCGTCTTTGAAGGCCCGTTTCGACTGAATCTGCTGACGGGGCAGAGTGTGCCGCCGCTCAGCAACCTCGTCTTGCCTCCGGGCGCATACAGCCGCGTCGATGTCGAAATTGATGGTGTGGAGGACGATGTCGATGACCCGATGGCAGGATATAGCCTGCTGGCCGGAGGGCAGTCAACGATCGACGGCATAACCCGCCCGGTTGACATCGCGCTTGAGATCGGTGAAGAAATCAAGTTTGAAGGCGCATCGGGATTTCAGGTCGGCGTGACGGGGGGAGCCGATATCGTTGTCGCGATTTCTGCAACGGACTGGTTCGCCGGGGTCGGTACGCAGCTCGCGGCCTGCGTCGCCGACGAACTGGCACTGGCGGCGACCGAAACCATCGTGCTCGATGATGCGGTCGACAATGACTGCACCGATGACATCGCCAATCTGATCGAAGCCAACTTCGATGATGCGGGTCACGTCGAAATCGAAGACGACGAAAACGATGAGGGCGAAGATCGCGGCCACGACGGGGACGGCGAAAGCGCCGCCCAGGGCGAATCGAGCTCAACCGACGATGGAGCAGACAGCAACGGCTGAGTGAGCAGCCACGCGCACGAGGTGACATTCGGCAGCCTTCCGTTTCGGAGGGCTGCCGAATATTGTTCCGGGATGGACGTCGGTCAGGGCCGATCTCCCGATGACCCGGTGCGCGAACACAATGGGCCCAGTGCAGCCATCCATTGCACTCGCTTTTGCTCCAGATTCAGGCTCGCCATCGCCGGACTGGTCGACGGCAGACGCTGCATGTCGATCGTCTGGAGTCGCTCGGCGTGCAGGGGAACGACATATCGCCGGAACAGTTGCTCCGCCATCGCACCATTGAAAACGATCAACCTCAGCTCGGTCAGCGCGTCGAACAGCGATCCGAAATCGTTGACCTCAGCGCTGCGATGATCGATATTGCTGTCGAGGCTGCCCGGGCGGACGCAGGATTTCAGAACGTCCCAAAGCGCCACCCCGCAGGCGCGCAGCGCGTCGCAGCGATCGCTGTAGCCGAGTTCTGGCGGAAAGCCGCAGATCGACGCCATGATCGGCCAGAAGGCGTTGCGCGGATGTGCGTAGTATTGCCGGGCATCGAGAGATGCTCGCCCGGGCATCGAGCCAAGGATGAGCGCGCGAGCGCCGGCATCGAAGACGGGTGCAAAGGCTTCGTCTCGCCTGGTCGCCAATGTCCTGTGGTCAGTGGTGGTCTTCATGCGGCATCATGGTATGTATGGACCGTAAACGATCTCAACTCACGCCGGACGAACGCAAACGCCGCGCACTGATCATCTACATCTTCGTGATGATTTGCGTCAGCTTTGCGCTCGAATTTACGATCTTGCGGAAGGCGCGGCAAGAGCGGTTCGCTCAGATCCAGGCTCAGCGACAGCCTGCGGCTGCTCCGGCCGAGGCCCGGCCCCATGTGCCGAATGTGCGTCTGGTCGATCAGTTTGGCCGACCATTCGATGCGACCCGGTTTACCGGGTACTGGACCGTGCTGACCTTTGGGTTCACGCATTGCCCCGACGTCTGCCCGATGACGATGGGCGTGCTCGCCCGCGCCTACGATCAGCTCGCGTCGACGCCGACCGAACTGGAAGGTGTTCACTTTGCTTTGCTGACCGTCGACCCCGAGCGTGATACGCCGGAGGTCATGCGCGATTATGTTGCAAAATACAATCCCGCATTCATTGGGCTGACCGGGATACCCGAGCAGGTCAACGCGTTTCTGAAGCCGCTCGGTGTTGTAGCCCGGAAAGGCGAGGCGCCGGCCGGGCACGCGCATCACCATGGGTATGATGTGCAACATTCCCAGGTTATTCTGCTGATCGACCCCGAAGGCTTCGTGGTCGATCTGTTCAGCCCGCCGTACGATCCGATGCGCATCGCCCAGGCGATTCGTAGTCATCGCTGAAGTGCCACGGCGGGCTCGCCAGCGCGTTCTCGATGCCGCAGGATGGTTGGGCTGCTAAACTGAAACAGGAACGGTGCGGCAGGTTGTCGAACCGCCCGGCGGTTCGCCAGCCCCACGACCTGCCCGGATCTGTATACGAACAGCGTGCGACGTGCATCGTCATTGTGCGTCGCTGCAGGGGCCATCAGACAATGGATCGTAAACGGTGAAAGACCTGTCGTCGAACGGATGGCGCGAGGTGTGCGCGTGAGTGCCGCAGTTGATCGCCTGGGAGCGTACTGGGAACTGACCAAGCCCCGCATTACCTACCTGGTGCTGGTGACAACCTTTTCCGGCATGTGGGTTGCCGCCGGCGGTATGCCGAACCCATTGCTGGTCTTTCTGACGTTACTCGGTACTGGTCTGGCGGCTGGTTCGAGCAGTACGTTGAACAACTTTATCGATCGCCACGTCGACGCATTGATGGATCGGACCAGCAAGCGGCCGTTGCCAACCGGACGTGTCTCGCCTACCGAAGCGCTGGTGCTTGGCATCGCGCTTGGGGCCGCTTCGTTTGCGCTGCTTGCCACGGCGGTAAACCTGCTTGCAGCCGCGTTGGCCGTGGGTACGATTTTCTTCTATGTCGTGCTGTACACGGCCCTGCTCAAGCGGCGTTCTCCATGGTGTACCTCGATCGGAGGGATTCCCGGGGCCGCGCCGCCGCTGATCGGCTGGGCAGCCGTCAGTGGCGACCTGGCGACGCCTGCCTGGGTGTTGTTCGC
>RFIY01000352.1 GCA_003695505.1 Candidatus Dadabacteria bacterium
ATGCGGCCCGCGCGTCCGCGGAACAGCATGACCGCAAGCGGCAGGACCAGACTGAACGCAACGTCACCCCATGCGCCGCCCCCGGGAAATGGCACCGGCACCAATGCCGCAGCGCTGCCAAAGACAATCGTCAGGTTGAATACATTCGATCCGATGATATTGCCAACGCCGATATCATGTTGTCCGCGCCGCACCGCAATGAGGATCGTCACCAGTTCCGGCAGGCTCGTGCCGAAGGCCACCATCGTCAGCCCGATCACGGTTTCACTGATCCCGATCCAGCGCGCAATCCCGGTCGCACCATCGACAAACCAGGCGCCACCGAGAAACAGCGCGACGCAGCCGATTGCGACGCGGGCGATGTCGCCCGCGATCGCGGTCCTGCGTACAACGACGTACTCGTCGACTTCGAGTTCCTCGCGCAATTCGCGTGGGTCACTGAGCCGGAACAACGCCCATGTGAAAAGCATCCCCAGGCCCAGCAACGTCATGCCCTCCGCGCGCCCGACCATGCCGTCCGCCAGCATCAGCACAATGAGTCCGGAAACGCCCACCAGAAACGGAATTTCGCGACGCACCAGCCGGCGATTGATCGACAAAGGGCGGAGGACGCAGGCGAGTCCCAGGATCAGCGCTACATTACAGATGTTGCTGCCGAATACGTTGCCAAGCGCAACGCCCCCGCTGCCCTGCAGCGAGGCGCTGCCCGAAACGACAACCTCCGGCAGGCTGGTGCCGTATGCCACGACCGTCAGACCGATGGTAACGGGCGGTACGCCAAAGCGGGCAGCCAGCGACGCGCCGCCACGGACCAGCCACTCCGCACCGAAATAGAGGGCCAGCCCGCCTCCGAAAAACAGTACCCAATCCAGTAGTGGCATGACGTCCCTGTGCGCTGGTCTGTGTGCTACCGGCCTCAGCCAACCAGCGGCGTGCGGGCCAGAAATGCCAGCAACCCCTGGTCGTGACGCTCAAAATAGCTGCACGCAATGTTCACGGCTTCGTCCGGCTCGCCATTGCGGCAGTGGCGAAGAATCGTGCGCCAGGCGTCCTGATAATCCCGGGGCGGCGGTGCCGCGATACCAACGTCGCGCACGAGGCGAATATAGTTCCGCACGAACGCATTCATTACCCACAAAGCCGGAAGATAGCCACTTTCGAGGGTCATTCGCTGAATCCAGTCGAAATCGTGCTCAATAAACGCCACCGGATCGTCTCGATGATCCCAGACACGATCGATGCCATACTGGAGTTCCGCAAAATTGATCTGACGATCCGGACGTGCCAGCCAGCGTACCGCCTCGAGAATGGGCGCCACACGCACCCGCAATGAGGATTCCAGCGCCGGAAGGAATTCCGGAGAACCGGCCTGAAGTCGCAGCCATGTCGGGAAAATGTCGATCGTCGCGCAAATGCGCCAGTCGCGCACGCGCGTTCCAGACCCCTGGCGCGACGCGACCAGTCCCATTCGCTCAAGCTGACGGAGCGCCTCCCGCAGCGTGGAACGACTCACGCCGAGCTGCTCGGCGAGTTCTCGCTCCGGTGGAAGGGGTGCTTCGACCTCCCATTTGTCCTGCAAGATCTGCTCCACGAGCTGCTCGACGAGCCAGTCGACCCGGGTCTGTTGCGGTTTCGTCAAAACGGGACGGCCTCTGTGTGCGTACAGGTTCGGAGCCTGCGGCGGGCGTTGCGGATCTCAAAGGTATAATAACACTCACCGAGTCCGGCCAGAGGCCGGATGGGCCGTTTTCTGGCCATCAAACCGTGACCGCAGGAAAATAACGACGGATGCACATCTTTGAACACCTTGACGACGTTCGCGGCCGCATCGCATCGTCCGTCGTCACGATCGGCAACTTCGACGGCGTCCACCGCGGTCACCGCGCGCTGCTCGGTACGACCTGCGACCTCGCGCGTCAGCAGGACGCCACCTCATGCGCGCTGACATTCTGGCCACATCCCCGTTCAGTCCTCGAGGGAGGCGCACCGCCGCTGATCTGCACGCTCGCGCAGAAAAAAGCGTGGATCGCGGAAACCGGTATCGACGCGCTGTGTATTCAACCATTCGACCGCGACTTCGCGGCCCTCGAGCCGGAAACGTTCCTGGAACTGATCATCGATGCCTTTTCGGCGCGCCACCTCGTCCTCGGCCACGATTTCCGTTTCGGACGCGGCGGCGCCGGAACGTTTGAACTCGCCGCGACATTCGCGGCCCGGCATGGTGTGGACGTCACGCGGATCGACGAGATTCGGCTCGGCGATGAGGTCGTTTCTTCGACATCGATCCGCGAAGCCCTGCTGGCCGGTAATGTGCAGCGCGCCTGGGAGCTTCTTGGGCGTCCCTGGCAGGTCTGGGGAACGCACACTGCGGGCGCCGGCCGCGGCCGCACGCTCGGTTATCCGACGATCAACCTGGCGACGGACAATGAACTGATCGTACCCGACGGTGTGTACGGCGGCCGGATGATCCTGGCCGATGGATCTCGCCATGTGGCCGCGATCAGCGTAGGCACCAATCCGACCTTTGGCAATGAACCCAGGCATATCGAAGCCTTTCTGTTCGACTGCGAGGATCCTGACACCCAGGGCGAACTCCGGCTGGAATTTTTCACCTATGTCCGGGCTCAGGTCGTGTTCGAGGATGCCGCCAGACTCATCCAGCAGATCGAGGCGGACACCAGCATCATCCGCGCCCAGGCGGAGGAACAGGACTGGCTTTCCCGTTGACCATCACCGCGGCCACCCGCCTCTACGGCATCCTGGGGCATCCTGTCGGGCACTCGCTGAGTCCAGCGATCCACAATCCCGAGTTCGCAGCGTGCGGCCACGACGCCGTCTACCTCGCTTTTGACGTACCTCCAGGTCGTTTGCCGGCTGCAATCGACGGCGTCCGGGCGCTTGGCCTCGCCGGCCTGAATCTGACGATTCCGCACAAAGAAGCCATCCTGCCGCTACTCGACGCCATCGATCCTGCCGCCGCTCGCATCGGCGCAGTCAACACGGTTGCCGCGGAGGACGGGCACCTGACCGGTTACAACACGGATGGCATTGGCTTTCTGAACCCGCTTTCCGCCCGGCTCGGCTTTCAACCGCGCGACAAACGGGTCGTGATCCTTGGTGCCGGCGGCGCTGTGCGCGCCGTAGCGTTCGCGCTGATGGATGCCGGAGTGTCTGAAATCGTCCTCGCAAACCGAACGTTGCAACGGGCCGAGGCGCTGGCACGGGATCTGCGCGCCACCGGCAATACGCTGGTGCGAACCGTCGCGTGGGACGGTCCGTTCACCGATCCGGCGCTGGCAAGCTGCGATTTGCTGATTCAGGGCACCTCGCTGGGACTACACGATGAGCTTCCTGAAATCGCCTGGCCCGACCTCTCGCCGAAGGCCATCGTTGCCGACCTGGTCTACCGCGCCGATGGACCGACGCGATTTCTGCAAACCGCAGCGACCCACGGTTATCCGGTGTATGACGGCATCTGGATGCTGGTTGGCCAGGCCGCCGAGGCATTTCGCATCTGGACCGGCGCACCGTTCGACATCGAACGCGCTGCGCGGCGATGTCGCCCTGACCTGTAGTCACGCCCCTGCTGGCGGCAGGCCTCCGGCGCGCTGCCGCTCCCTGGATCAGCCAGAAAACACGTCCCGCTGCGGCCAAAGATCCAGGTTCATCAGGTTTGCATTGTCGGGCAGGCTGATCGCGAACCGCACGGCCTCCGCGACTGTCTCGGGGCTCATCATCCGGCCAGGATCCGCACCAGGCGTGTCGCGCGTCATGTCGGTGGCCGTCATGCCTGGCGCGATATGGCAAACGTGAATGCCCGCGTCGCGGACGTCGTAGAACAGTGATTCCGCAAACCCGCGCAGCCCGAATTTGCTTGCACAATAGCCGCTGTTACCCGGAAAAGCATTGCGACCAGCAACCGATCCCAGCAGCACAATGGCCCCCGTGCCACGCTGCGACATGCTCGCCGCGGCGGCCCGTGCCAGATGCATCGGCGCGCGAAGGTTGATTTCGAGCATCCGGTCCCAATCTGCGACGTTCGCCTCATCGGCCGGCGCCGTGGTGTACACCCCGGCAGCACAGACAAGCACATCAACCGCCTCACGATCCAGGAGCGCAGCAACCGTGCGCACGTCTTCAAACTCGGACAGATCGGCGACAACCGTGGCGATTTCGGTATCGGTCTCGTCGCGCAAACGAGCGGCGGCCTGCTGTAGCCGCTCGCGATCACGAGCGACCAACGTCACCTTGTCTGCGCGTCGCGCGACCCTTCGCGCGATCGCGAATCCGATCCCGCGCGACCCACCGGTGATCAGGCAATGGTTCCAGTGCTGTTCGCCCACACGCACTCCTGTAGTCATCTGGTTGCAGCGGTTACAATATCCACGCTGACAACGAAGTCCGCAAACCTTGACACAACCCCCCTGTCCCGGTCGTGAAATCCATGGCGCGTTCGTCTTCGACAAAACAGCCTCAGTCCCCCTCCCGCACCGGGAGCTTTGTCGAACTGAAACGTCCCGAGCGACTGGTCAAGTTGCTCCACCGCCTGCTGCAAACCGGTCAGCATCGCAAGATCGAATCGATCCTCGCGCGCCTCCACCCGGCCGATATCGCCGACATCCTGATGCTGATGCCGATCCCGGACACGCGGGAGCTGATCCGGTTGCTGTTCCGGTTGCGCAAAGGTGCCGCTACGGTCGCAGAGCTCCCGCCCGTGTACATGGCGGAGCTGCTCGAAGATTTCGAACCCGCAATGATTGCGGAGTTCGTGCGCCGCATCGACCCCGATGACGCGGCCGATATTCTGCAGGACCTGCCGGACGAGAAGCAACACCAGGTGCTGCAGGCACTCGAGATCGACGAAGTCGAAGAGCTGCGACAACTCCTCGCGTACGCGGAAGATACCGTCGGGTCGATCATGAACCCGGACGTCTTCGCCTTGCCTGCGAACCTGACGGTCGATGAAGCAATTCGCAAGATCCGGGCCGAAGGTGAACACCTGCGCAATGTCGTCGATGTCTATGTGGTCGATGAAGAGCAGCAGCTCGTCGGCGTCGTGTCGATGCGCGACCTGCTCCTGGCGCCCGATGAAGCGACGCTGGAATCGATCGCCCGCCCGGTCAGCGTCACGCTCACACCAGAAATGTCCGAGGATGACGCAGCCTCGGTCATCGCGCGTTACGACCTGTTCGCCGTGCCGGTGGTCGATGCAAACGAAAAGCTCGTCGGTGTCGTCACCGTCGACGACATCGTCGATGTCCTCACGGATGCGGCCACCGAAGAAATCTACTCGATGGCCGCGCTGGACGAAGACGACCGCGTGTTCAGCCCGCCGCTGCGCTCGGTTCGGCTCCGATTGCCGTGGCTGACCCTGAATTTTGCCACCGCTCTGCTGGCCGCATTTACGGTCGGTCTGTTTGAAGACGTGATCAGCCAGGCGGTCGTGTTGGCCGCGATGATGCCGATCGTCGCGGGCATGGGTGGCAATTCCGGCTCGCAGACGCTCACCGTGATGATCCGCGGGATCGCACTCGGTGAGCTGAAGCCGGTCAACGCACGCAAGGCGTTGATGAAGGAAGTGGCGGTTGGCCTGGTCAACGGCATCATCCTTGCGGGCATTGGATTCGTCATCGGCTGGCTCTGGCAGGACGCGTGGTGGTTGGGTCTGCTGCTGGGGCTCGGCATTCTCGTCAATCTGGTACTGGCCGCCCTGGCCGGCGCGCTCATTCCGCTCACGCTCAAACGCCTCGGACTGGATCCGGCCCTCGGATCGACGATCATCCTGACGACAGTCACGGACGTCTGCGGATTCTTCGCGTTTCTCGGATTGGCGAGAATCCTGCTGCCACTATTCGGTGTTTTGCCGCACACCTCCTGAAATGGAGCCCCAATGACAGACGCACCCGACACCTCGCGCATCAGTTTCACGGCACACTACACCGGTCATGTCTGGCGACGCCATGGTCTTGGAGACGCTGCGCTCGCCACCTGGCAGGGCCAGGTCCTGTTCGGCGCGCTGACACCGTTCAACAAACTGGGAAACCGACTTCAGCCGGGCCTCAATCTCGAGGCCATGCTGCTGCAACGCCACCGGATCATCGACGCGCTGCTCGAACAGGCCATCACGGGGGGCGCAACCCAGGTCGTCGAAATCGCCGCCGGTCTGTCTCCACGCGGCCTGCGCTTCACCAGACGACACCCCGACCTGCACTACCTCGAATTCGACCTGCCCGGTATGGCGGCCCGCAAGGAGCGTCTCCTGTCGCGAGTCTCCGACCGTTCGCCGCGACATCTGGTGACGTCCGGCAACGCACTGGCCGCGGACGGCGAGCAAAGCATTGCCGGCAGGATCGCGACGCTGCTCGATCCAACCGCGCCGACCGTTGTCATCACCGAGGGCCTGATCAACTATTTTCCGGTCGAGCAGGCTCAGCAGATCTGGGGGCACATCGTGGCCGGCCTCAAACGCGCCCGCTGGGGCGTCTACCTGTCAGACATCGCCCATACGCCGGGAGGCTTCCGCGGAGCGTGGCTGATTCGCCTGTTTCGCCAGGTACTGGAAACGACAACCCGCGGCGCGACGCACTTCCACTTTGACTCGACCGACGAAACCCGACAGGCCCTGCTCGACGCCGGCTTCAACGAAGCAACCATCCACTCGCCCGAGGACTGGCGCGACCGGCTCGAACTGCCGCCCTCCCCGCCGCAACCACTGGTGCACGTCATCGAGGCGCGGGTTTCACAAGACGGCTGACCGCGTGCTTACAGATCCAGCGGCACCGCGCCCGCGCGTATCACCCGCGGCGTCACGCCACGCGCATCGACAACGGTACTCGGCAGTCCCCCCGGCGCCTGCTTGACGATGGACCAGACCGGCAGATCGGGAAACGCCGCTTCAACCGCCTCAACCGTCACCGCAGGTGGCTCGCCAGGGCGGTTGGCGCTGGTCGCGGTCAATGGTCCGGTCGAACGCAACAACTGTTGCAGCAAGGGATCCGCCGGCACCCGAATGCCAATCGTATCGGTACCGGCCGTCAGAATGTCGCTCAATGTCAGCGTCGCCTGAAAGACGACCGTCAACGGCCCGGGCCAATAATCATCGATCAGTTGCCGTGCCGTCCGGGAAATGTCCGCAACCAGCGGCTCCACTGCCGCCGTGTCCGCCGCGATCAGGCCAATCGGTTGCTGCCGACCCCGTTTCAGTTCGGCCAGTTGCATGAGTGCTTCTGGTCGATCGATCCGTGCCGCCAGCGCAAAAAACGACTCCGTCGGGATCGCAACGACGCTGCCGTCATTCAGCAGCCGAACAACGTCCGCCAGGTCGTTGATACGCCGTGACGCTGTCATTACAGGTGCGTCGTATAATCCGGGTCCGGCAGTTTCAGATCGAGGCCACGGTGACTGGCCCAGTGCTCGATGTCGGCGAGCGCACCGTGCATACGATTGTGAATCGTCGACGGATGTGGCGGATTGACGAACTTGACGACGGCGCTGGCGATCTTGCGCAGGATCACCGAGCTGATGCACAGCGACGTCCCAATGCAATATTCGTGGATTTCGTGACGCCGCGGCTTCGTCCAGCGCGTCCAGAACTGGTTGATGCGCGGGTCCGCCGCACCCTTCGCGGTGCGGAAATCCATCAGCAACGCATATGGCTGCTGATCGTGAATGTAACGTTCCAGTGACGGCGTCAGTTCACCGAACCAGTTGATGTTCAGGCGGCCGTCGACCTTGAAGATGACGAGCGGGGCATATGTCTCGTCGACTACGAATCGCGCCATGATGTTCTCCTCATTCGTACGCGCCCGGGAGGATTCGAACCTCCGACCTGCGGATTAGAAGTCCGCTGCTCTATCCTGCTGAGCTACGGGCGCCGATGCTCGTTGGAATGATCTGCAACAGTGGTCTATTGTGCCATACCGACAACGACACGGCTGCGCCGAAGTGCGCGGTACAATGGATGCAACCGCAGCCCCGACAAGGAGAGCCACCATGCAATATCGTCCACTGGGACGCACCGGTCTGGAGGTCAGCGCGATCTGTCTCGGCACGATGACCTGGGGCGAACAGAACACGCGTGACGACGCCTTCGCGCAACTCGATTACGCCGTCGATCACGGCATCAATTTTATCGACACCGCCGAAATGTATCCCGTGCCGCCTCGCGCGGAAACGTACACCGCAACCGAGACGATCCTCGGCGAATGGCTGTCGGCGCGCGGCAACCGCGACAGCCTGATCATCGCATCAAAGGTACTCGGCAAGGCCGACTGGATGCCGTGGGTCCGCGACGGCAAGGCGCGGCCCGATCGGCGCAATATTCGCGAAGCGATCGAGGGCTCGCTGCGGCGACTGCAAACCGACTACATCGACCTGTACCAGATCCACTGGCCGGACCGCACGACAAACTTTTTCGGCAAGCTCGAATACACCCATGATCCCGACGAAGTTCCTGTGCCCATTGCCGAAACACTCGAAACGATGACCGAGCTGGTGCAAGAGGGCAAGATCCGCTACGTCGGCGTCTCGAATGAAACGCCGTGGGGTCTGTCGCGCTACCTCTGCCTGTCCGAAAAGAACGGCTGGGCACGCGTGCAGTCGATCCAGAACCCGTACAGCCTCCTCAACCGCTCATTCGAGATCGGTCTGGCCGAATTCGCGCACCGCGAGGACACGGGCCTGCTGGCCTATTCGCCCCTTGGTTTTGGTGTCCTGTCCGGAAAGTACCTCGATGGCCGTCGTCCCGAGAACGCGCGCCTGACATTGTTCACGCGCTTCACCCGCTACACCAACCCCAGAGCCGAAGAGGCCACACGGCGCTACGTCGACCTGGCCCGCCAACATGGGCTGGATCCCGCACAGATGGCCCTCGCGTTCGTCAACTCCCGCCCCTTCGTCACGGCAAACATCATCGGCGCGACGACCATGGAGCAGCTCGAACGCAACATTGCCAGCATCGAGCTGCAACTTCCCGACAGCGTGCTCGACGGCATCGAAGCGATCCACCGGGACATCCCCAACCCAGCGCCGTAAATGCCATTGTTTTAATCGGGTATACTGAATCCGTCGCGTAAAAAAGGCGGAAATCCATTGAGTTTAAAACTCACCAAAAAGGTAGAATATGCCATCGCGGGGCTTCACTATCTCGCCTGGGTCGCTCCGGGACGACTGGTCCAGGTGCGAGAGATCGCCGAAGCCGCCGATGTATCTCGCCGTTTCCTGGAGCAGATCTTTCTTGCGTTGCGCGAAGCCGGGCTTCTCCATTCACGGCGCGGCGCGCAGGGCGGCTACCGGCTCGCACGCGCCGCCAGCGCCATTTCCCTCGCCGACCTGTGTGCGGCGCTCGATGAACTGACCCCGGCTCCGTCGCCGGAACTGCGCGGCATTGCCGCCGACTATACCGTCTGGCGAGCACAACAGGCGATCTGGGACGCACTTTCCGCGATTACGCTGGAAGACCTTGCGGACGACGCGTTGCGGCGTCATCTCCGAGAGGCATCCCGTCCACCGACCATGTACTACATCTGACGCTTCCAAATCAACACAGACGGCAAGCCTATGACATCCGAATCCTCAGCTACGGTCGCTCAAAACCCGCTCGAACTGGTAGGCAATACTCCGCTTGTCTCGCTGGCCTCGTTGCGTACACGGGGTGCGACCGTGTACGGCAAGCTCGAAAGCCAGAACCCCGGCGGCTCGGTCAAGGACCGCATTTGCCGGAGCATGATCCTGGCAGCAGAAGCCGAGGGGCGTCTCGGCCCCGGCTCCGTTATCGTCGAACCGACAAGCGGCAACACCGGTATCGGCCTGGCCTGGCTCGCCGCGGCCCGGGGCTACAAGTGCATTCTGACGATGCCCGAGAGCATGAGTCCGGAACGGGTCCAGTTGCTGCAGGCATACGGCGCGCGGGTGGAACTGACGCCGGCCGACGGCGGCATGGCCGCGGCGATCATCCGGGCCGAGGAACTGCTGGCGGAGCTGGGCGAGCGTGGTTTCATGCCGCAACAGTTCGAAAACCCCGCGAATCCCGAAGCGCACCGTCAGACGACCGGCCCCGAACTGCTCGCGGCAATTCAGTATCAGAACCTGAACGTCGCCGCCTTCGTTGCGGGTGTCGGGACCGGCGGCACGATCACCGGCGTCGGCGAGACGCTCAAAGGTGCACTCGACGAGGTGTCGATCGTCGCCGTTGAACCGAGCAAGAGTCCGGTTCTTTCTGGCGGCAAACCAGGGCCGCACGGCATACAGGGTATCGGCGCAGGGTTTATTCCGGCGATCCTCAATACCGACATCATCGACCGGATCGAACTCGTCGACGATGAGGACGCCATCGCGACACAGAAGGCACTCGCTCGAAAAGCCGGCATCCTCGCCGGCATCAGCGCCGGTGCGAATGTCACCGCCGCGCTGCGCGTTGCCGAAACATTGCCCGACGACGCAGCCGTTATCACAGTGATCTGCGATACCGGCGAGCGCTATCTGAGCCTCGATCTGTTTTAATACATGAACAGGAAATTCACGTACAATTCGCACCTGTCGGCCTGCCCCGTTTCCGCCCGCCTGCGGTGACGCTCTGCGCCGGCACCGACTGAAGGAGACCCCGAAATGGCTGTAAGTATTCGTATCCCGACGCCGCTGCGCAAGTTCACGGACGACCAGGACGTCGTCGAGGTCGAAGGAAACACCGTACGCGAATGCATCGATGCCCTCATCGCAAAGCACGGCGAGCTGGCCAACCAGATCCTCGATCAGAATGGCGATGTCCGTCGTTTCGTCAACCTGTTTCTCAATGACCGCGACGTCCGTTTTTCCGGCGGCGACAGCGCAGAAGTCAAGGATGGCGATGAGATCGCCATCATCCCGGCCATTGCCGGCGGTCGCTGACACTTTTTGCGCTGCCCGGTTCGGGCAGCGACCACTCCTGCGCAGTTTCTGAAAGGACACGCTCGCAGCATGCCGAGCCCGTTGCAATCGCCGTTTCTCGGCTTTGGGCCGGCGTCGGAACGCATTCGTGGCACCGTCCTCGAGTCGATCGGCAATACGCCGCTGGCCGACCTGAGCGACTGGTGCCGCCGACACGGCGCTTCCGACGCAGTCCGCATCTACGGCAAGGTCGAAGGCCGCAACCCTGGCGGCTCGGTCAAGGATCGCCCTGCGCTGTCGATGGTCCTCGATGGACTGAACTCAGGCCGCTTCTCGCCCGGCAAGATCCTGCTCGATTCAACGAGCGGCAACACCGGCATCGCCTATGCGATGATCGGCGCGGCCCTTGGCTTTCCGGTTCGCCTGTGCATCCCCGAAAACGCCAGCCGCGAGCGCATTGCCGTACTGCGCGCGTTTGGAGCGGACCTCGTCCTGAC
>RFIY01000353.1 GCA_003695505.1 Candidatus Dadabacteria bacterium
ACAGGAGGCCCGTTCCCTCGGCGTCCTGCGCGCGGCACGCTTCGAACGCGACGCGCTGGACCTGCCCTGGGATCTGCTTGCACGCGTCGAAGCATTCCTCGACGAGGTCATGGCGCTCGACCTGACGCCGCGGCCGCCCGCGGACTGGTTGAACGCGTTGCCGGTCTGGTTCGAACGGCTGCTGCACGTGCCGCCGCACGCCGGAGAAGCCGAGGATGACCTGCTTACGTTGCAGAGGCAGCTTGCGACGCTCGCCGAGGAGCTGGCGGATGTGGAGATTCCTCTCGATCTGGCGGCGATGCGGCGGCTGATCAGCGAAGCACTGGCCGAACGCAGTCCGGCGTGGCGTTTCCTGCGGAGTGGGGTGACCGTCTGCGCGCTGAAGCCGCTCCGTGGGATTCCGTTCGATGTGATTTGTGTCGTGGGCCTCGACGACGGCGTCTGGCCGCCGGCCGACCGCGCGCCCTCCTGGCAACTGGCGACCCGACCGGTCCGGCCGCGCGACGAGTCGCTGAGCGCGTTCCTCGAACTGGTTCTGGCAGCACGGAAGCGTCTGCATCTGAGCTGGTGCGGTCGCGAAGCGCGCAGCAACGACGATCTTCCTCCAGCGATGCCGGTGTCGATGCTGCTGGATGCGGCAAGGCGGTCTCTGGCCGACGGGGCCGATGCGGCCGACCTGGTACGACGGCAGCCGCTGCACCGCTTCGACCCGGCGAACTTTCTGCCGGTCGACGCCGGCAATGTCGGCGTGCGAACGCCGGATGCGCAGCCGGTCGGGCAGCCCGAGGACTTCTACGCCGCGAAGCGGTTGCGACGACTGGAGCAGCCGGCCGAACCCTGGCGGTACTGGCCCGAGGAAATAGCGGGCGAGACCGGAGAGGCGGTACGACTGAGCTGGGTTCCGGGCAATGACGAACGCGCCTTCCGTATCGATCCGTCGTTGATCGGGCGCGTCCTCGCCTGCGAACCGGAAGGCATCCTGCGCCTGCGTGAGGCGCGCCTGACCCGGCCCGAACAGCCGCTGCCCGAATTCCCGCCGGTCAGCGAAACCGCGCTGACCGCGGGGCTTCACCTGGGCGAGCTGATCGAAGATCTGGCGCAGGGCATCGACGACGAGCATCTGCGCGAATGGATCCTTGCAGGCGGCTGGCGTTGCGCGCATCCGTTCGAAGACGGCCGGGTCGATCGACTGCTTCGTCAGGCGGGCGAGGCGGTCGACTACTTGCGGGCCTGGCTCGGGACAGAGGATCTGCGCGGGATTCGTAGCTGGCGAGAGCAGTGGAGCCAGGGGCCCGCCGGCGCGGATGGCGCATCAGTCGGTACCCGCCGCAGGAGCCGGGCTTCGACAGCAGAGAGTGATTCGCCGCCGGCGGTGCTGTGGGACATCCACTGTCGCTGGTTCGTTCCCGGCCCGCCGCCACGGCTTGCCGTGGTTGCTGGCTGGCGACACAAGCAAAAACGTTTCCTCCAGGCGTGGGCCGTCCATGTGGCGGCGTCACGCACGCTCGATCGCGTAGAGACGCTGTATGCTGCGCCGGACAGCGACGGCAAGGCCGGCTGGACGATCGAGGTGTTTCGACCGTTGGAGAGCGAAGAAGCGGAAACGTACTGGCAGGCGATCCGGAACTGGGTGTACGCGGCTGCGGAACGGCCGCCGCTGTTTGACGACGACAGGCTGGCGGACTGGTTGAAGCAGTCGTTCGCATCGGACACCGGGGAGTGGAGAGATCGAAAGAGCAGCAAGACCGTACATTTGTGGCAACTGAATGAGTCGCGTTGGCTGCCAGGTTTCCTGCAATTGTGCACCCGCAGGCCGCCGGAGGCCACACCGAAAGACGCGCAATTGCTTCATCCGGATTATGCGCAGCTCTTTGTCGAGGCTGCGAAAGCGTTGCAGCAGGCGCCGATCGATCAGGACGAAACCGCTATCCAGGAGTCAGCCGCGGACCTGCATCGCGTCTGGGTGTTGTTCCGTGACATCGTGCTGCCGGCCTGGCGCTGCGCGGATGGCTACGCCGAGCAGTGCGGCCTGGGGTCGACAGAGGCAGCGAAGTGACATGAGCAGCAATTTTCCGATCGCAGACCTGCGCGGACAGGGTCGATTGTTTCCAGAGCCCGGGACGAACTGGCACCTGATCGAAGCCGGCGCGGGCACCGGCAAGACCTGGACGATGGCGGTACTCGTCCTGCAGGCGCTGTTGCGTGATCACCCGCGCGACGAACGCCGCGACGGTCCGCTCGACCCGGAACAGGTTGCGGTGCTGACGTTTACGCGCAAGGCGGCCGGTGAGTTGCGTGAGCGAGTCTATCGGTTCCTCGACCAGGCCGAGCGCTGGGTCGATGCTGCCGCCAATGGTAAGACGTATGAAACGGAGATCGACGAGCCGCTGCAGATGATCTGGAGGGATTCCGGAGCGGACGCCGCTGCGTTGCAGCAGCGTCTTCGGCGTGCGCGGCAGCGGCTCGACCTGATGCAGATCTCGACGATCCACAGCTTCGTGCAGCGCGTGCTGCGGGAGCACGCCGCC
>RFIY01000354.1 GCA_003695505.1 Candidatus Dadabacteria bacterium
CGCTTCCTGTAGCCGCAGCGTTTCCCGTTCAGTCACGGTCGTCGCGGCCGCGCGCGCGGCTCGCAGCCGCTCCAGTTCGGCAAAGCCATCGGCAGCGCGAACCGGTGCCGGTAACAGCCAGGCGAGAGCAAGCGCCAGAGGCGCGCTACGCCGTCTCGGCATCGCCATCTGTTGGCGCCTCCGCCTTTTTTGGCGTCATGGACGTTCCTGTCGCCGTAGACGCGGGTACGGGCGCAGACGGCGCCGGTTGTTGTGCTTCGAGATCGCGCACCTGCTTGCGCAGCCGTCGGATCTCCAGCGCGCTGCGAAAGCGTCGCCATGCACCGAGCGACCATGCCAGCACGAATCCGGCGACGAACGCCAGTCCCAGCAGCAGGTCGATGCGCGGCCCTGGTGGAAAGGGGACGAGTTCGACGAACGGCAACCGCAGGCGAATCGCCACGGGCTGCGCCAGTGTCGCAAGGTTGTCGACCCAGAACCAGACACCCAGCAATACGAGCAACGCCGACAGTACAAACCGCATGGAGTCAGCCTTCCTTTTCGATGGCTTCGCGCAGCCGGGCCGCTGTATCCTCGAGCAGCTCGGGCAGGACGCGTGTTTCGCCAATGACTGGCATAAAATTGTTATCGCCCGACCAGCGCGGCACGATGTGCAGATGCAGGTGTTCTGGAACCCCGGCCCCGGCCGCGCTACCGAGATTCATCCCGACATTGAACCCCTGCGGATTCATCGTCTCACGCAAGGCGCGCAGACAGATTTGCAAACCGACATTGAGTTCGAGCGCCTCATCCGCGGAAAAGTTCTCGAAATCGGCACGATGCGCTTTCGGTGCGATCAGCAGGTGGCCGGGATTATACGGGAAGCGATTCAGCATGGCGAAGGTGGAATCGCCTTCCCAGATCACGAGTGAATCGTGCCCTGGCGCGGCACACAGAAAGCAGTGGCCCTCCTGATGCTCGGGCTTGCCGTGTTTGATGTATGCCATGCGCCACGGCGCCCACAGCGGCTGCCCCCCCGTCACTACGGCACCCAGACCGCCCAGAGCGGGACCAGGCGGGCAGCCGCCTCGCGAGCGGGCGCCGCGAGACCGTCTTCGAGTACGCGCTCGTACCAGGGCGGTCCAAGGCGAGGCTTCCAGACATCCGGCTCGCCCTCGATCCCCCCCAGTTCTCCGGCAAGACTGACCGCGGCGGCGTATCCACCGATGCGGTCGGCCAACCCGTATTCGACCGCACGGGCGCCCGTAAAGACTCGACCATCCGCCAGCTCACGAACACGTTGTTCGGTCACATGTTCACTCCGCGCGGTTGCAACGTCACGCACGAACTGGTCGAGCACCTCGTCGATCAGATCCTGGAGGTAGCCGCGTTCGACATCGGTCATTGGACGATACCCCGAACCGGTATCCTTGAACTGTCCGGTCTTGACAACTTCCATGCGCACCTTTGCCCAGTCAAGAAGCTCACTGACATCGGCGAAGGCCATGATGACGCCAATACTCCCGGTCAACGTACCGGCGTTGGCGAGAATCTCCGTCGCGGCACTGGCGATATAGAAGCCGCCACTCGCGGCGACTGATCCCATCGAGACGACAACCGGCTTTTTGTCCCGCAGATCCAGTAGCGCATGATAGATTTCCTGGCTCGGACCGACCGCCCCGCCCGGGCTATCGATCCGGACAACGACCGCCTTAGTTCGCTTGTCCTGCTCGAGTTTCTTGAGTCCGTCGATCACGGGGCGGCTTTCCGTAATCGGGCCAATGATTTCGATCAGGCCAACGCGCGGATCGTCACTCAGACCGAAGTCCGGGCCCGGCCGATGATCTGATACCGGCTCGGACAGTAGCGCAGCGGTAAACAACGCAAATAGAAACACCACACCCGCGAGCAGCAGGTATGGTGTCCAGTTCTGACGTGCAGATTCATTCACGATGCATATCATGCCACAGATCGGCGCGAGCACTCCGCGCCGATCCGTGGCGATCGGATCACAGATCCTGATTCAGGACCTTCTCCTTGAGCTGACGCTCGAGTTCGGACTGAACCGTAACGCCGGCGCGTTCGATTTCATCGGCCGACAGATTGCGCATCGTCAGGCTGATTTTCTGATCCTGTGGGCTGACGCGCAGCATCCGGACCGTAACTTCATCGCCTTCATTGAACGCGTCGAGATCTTCGCCGGGGATTTCACTGCGATGCAACAGACCTTCGATGCCGGGGCGCACTTCGATGAACAGACCGAACTCCGTCTTGCTGACGATCTTGCCGGTGAATTCCGCGCCCGGGGGAAGCTCTTCGGCGATTTTTTCCCACGGGTTCTCTTCGAGGCTCTTGATCGACAGCGAAAACCGCTCGTTGTCGACATCGACCTGGGTCACGACGGCACGCACCGTATCGCCGACATTGAACTTTTCGGAAGGATGGTTGAAGTCCTTGACCCAGGCAATATCGCTGATGTGGATCAGCCCGTCGATGCCTTCGGTCACGCCGACAAAAATACCGAAATCGGTAACGCTGCGAACCTCGCCTTCGAGCACGGTGCCCGGAGGGAAGTTCTCGGCGGCTTCGACCCAGGGATTCGGCATCGTCTCGCGGATCGACAGACCGATCCGGCGATTTTCCATATCGACCGACTGGACCCGGACCTTGACCGTATCCCCAACCTTGGTGATGTCGCTGGGATGAATATTGCGCTCGGTCCAGCTCATCTCGCTGACATGAACCAGCCCTTCGACGCCCTCTTCCAGCTCGACGAACGCACCGTAGTCGGCGATGCTGACCACCTTGCCCTCGACGATCGAGCCTTCGGGGTATTTTTCCTCGACCTGCGTCCACGGATCCGGGGTCTTCTGCTTGATGCCGAGGCTGACGCGCTCGCGCTCGCGATCGAAGCTGAGGATCATGACCTCGACTTCGTCGCCGATTTCAAGCATGTCGCTCGGATGATTCAGGCGGCCCCAGGACATGTCGGTGATGTGCAACAGACCGTCGATGCCACCCAGGTCGATAAACGCACCGTAATCGGTGATGTTCTTGACGATACCTTTGACGACATCGCCGACATTGATCCGTTCGAGCAGCTCTTCACGCAGCTTCGCACGTTCTTCCTCGAGCAGCGCGCGGCGACTGAGGACGATGTTGTTGCGGAAGCGGTTGAGTTTGATGATCTTGAATTCGTATTCTTCGCCGATGTAGTCCTCGAGCGCACGGGTCGGCCGAATCTCGACCTGAGAGCCCGGCAGGAACGCACGCACGCCGATGTCGACGCTGAGGCCGCCCTTGACCTTGGCGGCAACCGTTCCGCGAATCACGCCACTTTCGCGCGCGACGGCCTCGATTTCATCCCACTTGCGCAGGCGATCGGCCTTTTCCTTGCTCAGCAGGACGATGCCGAATTCATCGGCGATCCGGTCGACGTAGACTTCAAGCGTGTCGCCCTCATGGACGTTGATATTGCCTTCTTTGTCAGGCGTAAATTCGGTCACGGGCAAGACGCCTTCGGCCTTGTAGCCGACGTCGACGATCACGCGGCGCGGCTGCACCTCGATCACCGTTCCGTTGACGATTTCACCTTCCTGTACCGGCTGAATGCCTGCATCTTCCTGCGCCTTGAGCGCAGCTTCGAACTGCTCGAGGTTCTTCTGGTAGACCTCGGGGGTAGCCATTGTCGTCATGTTTGTCATTTCCTCCGGGCCGCCGGCATTGCGGCCATCGATCTGCTCCGGTTCACTGAACTGGTTGGGAGATGAACCGGGAAAGGGTTGAACATGGCTCCGAGCCGCCGTTGCGGCGATCTCGGAAAAAAAATCGCCCAAACCCGCCCCACTGGCGGTTTCAGGCGGACTTCAGCTTGAGCATGATTATAAACGATCAGACGATGCCGCGCGAATGGGCCATCTCGACGATACGCTCAACGACTTCATCAGGTGTCATGGCGGTGCTGTCGATTTGCACGGCGTCGGCGGCGGGGCGCAGTGGTGCAATGTCACGCCCGGTATCACGTTCGTCGCGTCGCAACAGATCGTGAAGGACGTCCGGATCGTCCGGATCCAGCCCAAGCTGCGCGGCCCGACGACGCGCGCGCTCGGCAGGTGACGCCGTCAGAAAGACTTTCAGGGTGGCCTCCGGAAACACGACCGTGCCCATGTCTCGACCCTCCACGACCGCGCCCTGCCGGGCCGCGGCTTCGCGCTGCAATTCGAGCAGACGCTCGCGTACCACAGGCAATGCGGCCAGGCGACTCGCAGCATCCCCGACCGATTCATCCTGCAACGCCTCCAGCGAAACAGGTTCGCCGTTCAGAACAACCGAGAAACCGGAGGAACCATCGGGCAGAACGTCCAGCGACACCTGCGGCAACCACCGGGCAATACCGCCAGCGTCCGCATCGGCCACCTCGTCGCGAATGGCCGCCAGCGCAATGGCCCGGTAGAGCAGGCCTGTACTCAAGAACGGCAGACCTGTCCGTTGCGCCACCTGCCGGGCAACGGAACTCTTTCCACTACCCGCCGGTCCGTCGATGGCGATGACCGGGCCGCTGTTCATCCGGCACGCACGTCGGCCAGGCCGGAATCGACCAGTTGCTGCCAGAACTGCGGATAGCTGATGTCGGCGACACCTCCACCTTTGACGCGCAGCGGGCGACGCGCGATCAGGGCAGCGATCGCGCCTCCGATGGCGATACGGTGATCGTGCAGGGCATCGATTTCTACCGGCCCGGCAGAACGCACATCGCGATGGCCGCTGACCCGAAGCCAGTCCGCGCCCGTCTCCACCTCCCCGCCAAACGCCCGCACCACCTGCGCCACAGCCTCGATACGATCCGTTTCCTTGACGCGTAGTTCGCCCGCGTCTCGAATCTCCACGCATTCGCCGGCGGGCAGAAACATGCCCAAAAGCGCCAGGAGCGGCAGTTCGTCGATTGCAGCGACGACCTCATTGCCGGCGACCGTCACGCCATGCGCAAGGCCGCCCGAAACGATCAGATCGGCCACCGGTTCGGGCGTCTCCGCAACCGGGGATCGCTCGATGCGCGCGCCCATACGCACGAGCGCGTCAAAGAATCCGGTTCGCGTCGGATTGACGCAGACACCGGGGATCCGCACCGGATGCTCGACACCGGCCGCCAGCGCAGCCCAGAACGCAGCGCTGGAAGGGTCTCCAGGCAGAAGCAACTCGGGGGCATTGTCGTGACGGACACCGTCGGCATGCAGGCGCAGGCGGGTTTCGCCGTCGTCGCCGGTTTCCATCTGAAGGGGGTAACCGCAGTGGCGCAGGAATCGTTCGGTATGGTCGCGGCTCAGCACGGGCTCTACGATCTCGACCTCGGTCCGGCCCGTCAGCGCGGCCAGCAGCAGTGCACTCTTGACCTGCGCGCTGCGCCGATGATTGATCATCCGGTAGGGCCGCAATGGACCGCCCAGCAGTGTCAATGGGAGGAAGCCAGGCGCCTCGCTTTTCGGCGTTGCGCGTACGTCCGCGCCCATGGCAACGAGATGGTCGATGACGCGCGCCATCGGGCGGCGGCGCAAGGACGCATCACCGTCAAAGGTCCAGGCGCCATCGAATCCAGCACAAAACCCCATCGATAATCGCGCCGTCGTCCCGCTGTTGCCGCAGAACAGCATCGCCTGAGTGACGCCCGGCTGCCCGGCAATCCCGGAAATCGCAATGGACTGTTTGCCCGCATCGCGATCCGACTGCGTAATATCGGCCCCCAGCGCAGCCATGACGTCCAGCGTTCTCTGATTGTCGTCGCCGAGCGGATAATTCGGGATTTGCTGCACCCCCCGCCCCAGCCCAGCAAACATGGCCGCGCGGTGCGAAATACTCTTGTCGGCCGGCACGGATGCCTCGAGATGGTCAGACGGGAACCCCGTGGGCGTGATTTCGATGTCGACAAATTCGCTCATGTCGTTTCACGGGCGGCACGGACAAGTGCACGAACCTGCTCCAGCGTTGCGGCCACAGCCTCTGAATCGCTGCTGATCTGCTCGATCAGGCCGCGCAGGATCCGATCGAATACAGACGCCGCGTCCATCAGTGCCGGCTGGTTTGCTTCGAAAATATCGCGCCACATCACGGGGTCGCTGGCGGCGATACGCATGAAGTCGCGTAGGCCCCCGCCACCGTAGGACAGCAGGCCGGGGTCCATCTGCCGTAGTGCCTCACCGAGCGCGAACGCGAGCAGATGCGGCAGGTGACTTACCCAGGCGAATATTTCGTCGTGCCGCGCAGCGCTCATCCGTTCGAGCTGGGCTCCGGTGGCGCCGACCATCCCGGCCACCAGGTCTATGGCGTCCGCATCGCTACCCTCGGGTGTAATGATCCAGCGGGCATCCTCGAACAGGTCGGCGTCCGCCGCGGCCGCGCCGCTGTCCTCGGTGCCGGCGATCGGGTGACCACCAACGAAGCGCCTCGGAAAAGGCAGTCGCGCGGCTTGCGCGACAACGGACTGCTTGACGCTGCCGACGTCGGTCACGACCGTATGCTCGGTCACTTCAGGCGCAATCGCCTCGAAAATCGCGCCGACCGTACGCACCGGCGTCGCAACGACGACCAGATCGGCGCCGGTGACCGCCGATAACGGTTGATGCGTGTAGCGGTCGACGCATCCGAGTTGCAGGGCGGTCTCCAGATTGGCGCTGCTGCGACCGCAGCCAACGACTTCGGACGCAAAACCGCTCTGTCGCAGCCGCAGTCCGAGCGAACCGCCAATCAGGCCGACACCAATGATTGCTACCTGCACGGCGCGGACCGATCAGCGTCCAAGCACGCGACGCAACGCCGCCACAAAAAAGGCGTTCTCGTCGTCTGTGCCGGTATTGACCCGCAAATGGTGGGGCAAGCCAAAACCCCGCATCGAGCGCACGATGACCCCTTCGTGCAACAGCGCCTCGAACAATTCATCGGCGGGGCGCGGAACGTCGAAGAGCACGAAATTGGCCTGCGACGGGTGCACGCGCAACCCGATCTGTCCGAGTTCTGCGGTCAGCCATTCGATGGAGCGACGATTCTGCTCGACGACACGATCGAGAAATTCGGTGTCGTCCAGCGCGGCAACCGCGGCGCCCTGCCCCATGCGGTTGACATTGAACGGCTGCCGGACGCGCTGCATCATGTCGATCGCAGATGGATGCCCAACGCCCCAGCCGATGCGCAGCCCGGCAAGTCCATACGCCTTCGAAAAGGTTCGGGTCACGAACACATTCGGGAATTCACTCAGCAGATCGAGCCCATCCGAAACCTGATCCGGATCGGCATATTCGGCATAGGCCGCATCGTAGACAACGATGCGGTTGGGCGAAATCCGCCCGAGAAACGAACGCATCTGCGCGCGTGAACACGCCGTACCGGTTGGATTGTTCGGATTGGCCACAAAGATCAGGCGGGCATCGTGCGCTTCGGCGAGGTCTGCCAGCGCATCCAGATCGTACGCCAGCCCATCCATCGGCGCAGTGATGTATCGCGCCCCCAACGCCTGCGACAACAGACCGTAGACTGCGAAAGTGATGGCCGCCGAAACAACCGTCTCGCCTGGCCGGACAAACGTGCGCAGCGCCAGTTCGAGCAGCTCGTTCGAACCGTTGCCGGTGATGATCTGCTCGACCGGCACGGCAATCTTCGTTGACAGCGCCTCGCGCAGCTCACGCGCCGCGCCGTCCGGATAACGGTGCATTTCGGACGCCATCTGCTGCATCCGCGTGATCGCTGCCGGCGATGGTCCGAACGGATTTTCGTTCGAAGCCAGCTTGACGATTCGTTCGAGTCCAAGCTCGCGCTGCAGATCTTCGACCGGTTTGCCGGGTTCATACGGATGCAGCTCAGCAATGCCGGAATGCACGAGTCTGGTCGCGTCAAACGTCATCGCCAACTCCTGCCGCCGCCGAAAAGACGCCGAGGATGCGCGCGTGTACGCCTGACTGTTGCAGCGCCTGCAGCGCGGCGCTTTCGCGCTCACCCTGCGCGTTCCCCTGCATCTCAACAAAGAATCGGTACTCCCAGGGTCGGGAGCGCGCCGGACGACTGTCGATCTGCGTCAGATTCAGTTCGTATTCGGCAAACACCTGCAAGGCACGCGCCAGGCTGCCCGGCTCGTGCGGCAACACCAGCATCAGCGCAGTCTTGTCGCCTTGACCGGCCGGCTCTCGCCCGACGACCCAGAATCGCGTGCGATTATCGGCGCGATCCTCGACCGGTCCGGCGAGCACAGGCAGACGAGCCGCGGCAACGACCAGCGGCCCGGCTATCGCCGCCGCGCCCTGCTCGGACGCCGCGCGCTCGGCCGCGGCAGCGGTACTTTCAACCGTAACGAGCGGTACCCCGTTCAGATGCGCGCGAAGCCACTGGCGCGCCTGCCGAAGCGGCTGTGCGTGAGAATAGACGACCCGCACATCCTCGAGATTTTCCACATTCGACAACAGATACAGTTCAACCGGCACAATGACTTCACCGACAACCTGCAGCTCGTGTTCGACGACCAGATCGAACGTCGTGCCAATGAAACCTTCGAGCGCGTTTTCGACCGGCAACACTCCGGCCTCGACTTCACCCCGCGCCACCGCCTCGGCGACATCGGCGAACTCCGCCTGCGGTGCCAGTTCCACTTCTGGCCCGAAATAGTCGAGTACCGCCTGGTGCGAAAACGTATTACAGGGGCCAAGAAAGGCGATACGCGGCGGCTGCTCAAGATTCCGACAGGCACGAATGACCTGCTGGAAAATCAGCCGCACGGCCTGATCCGACAGGGGGCCGTCGTTCAGTGCCGCCAGCGCGTCGAGTACCGACCGCTCGCGTTCTGGATCGTAAATCGGCAACCCGTGCGCCTGCTTGATGTGGCCAATCTCGAGTGCAACACGAGCGCGTTCGGCCAGCAGACGCAACAACTCGCGGTCACAGCGGTCGATGCGCTCTCGCAGAGATTGCAACTCGGAGCGGGGATCATCAGTCATCAGATGTCACAATTCTTCATGCAGGGTTCGCACGACCCACCGAACCGGTCCTGCCCGGAGGCGGGTCTCTGGCTATTATACCCGCGCGCGCCGCCAGCCAAGCAGAACCAGCAACGCAGCCGCCCACCAGACTGCACCATCTGGCGCAGCGGTCCCCGCGGCACAACCGCCTGACGGCGGTTGTTGCACCAGATCGGGCGGCCTCCAGCGTAACGTCATCGTGACCCGTGGCTGATCCGGTATAAAACGCCACTCGACGGTCAGTGCCCCACCCTCGACCGTTAGCGGCACCTCGCCGAGCCGCGCTTCATCCGGCCCAATCAGCACCTCGTACAACCGTTCGAACGTCCCGTCACGTCCGTACCAGTCGATTTCAAACATCCAGCCCTCGTCGTCCACCACCCCGGGCAGTGGTTGCAACCCGAACCAGACGCCGCCACTCGCAAATGGGACGCGAAGCACGTCTTCCGGGTAGATCGTCCGGCGCTCGGGCCGCGACTCGGTCGGCTGCACATCACGGACTTCGGCCCAGCCCCGCCGGACACGCAGCACAGGATCCAGCGGCGCGACCGGGTCGGCGATCCAGCCCATCAATGTCAGGGCGCGCTCGTTCCGGTCACTGTGCGGGTCATACCAGTCCGGGAAACCAAGAAAATGGCCGATTTCATGGAGCGCCGCCTGTGGCCCCGTCGCGACAAGCAGATCATAGCCCAGCGCACCCGTTTCGGCGATCAGCCAGCGACCCGGCAAGTAAAAGCCTGCGCCGGACACCGCACCCGGCGCGGCAATCAGCAGATATGCATCGGGCGGATCGGTGCTGCGCCGATAACGCACGTCGAGCTGGACGATCCACGGGCGCAGTGCCGCCGGGTCAAATGGATCAAGACGGCAATCCGCACAACGCCGCCACTCGACCGGCTCAGCGGTGCGAAAGCGCAGATCGCTGCGCCCGCCCGAGGTGCGATCCCAGAAACGCTGCGCGTAGTCGGCAAATCCCCAGGCCCACGAAGGCGCGGGCTCAACGTCTCCATCAACGATCGCCGTGACCGGTACGACCTCTACGACGCGGCCGCGCGTCAGGCCGGGCCCGAATGCAGCCTGCTGCGCCGCGCTCAACGACGGCAGCACAACCGCAAGCAGCCCGCATGCAACCGCCTGCAGTAAAAGAGGTTTTACCGCACCCGCGGCGCACCCTGCCCGAAATGGCTGTTTTGACAGAATCCCCATGGATTCATTATCATAAGGCAACGATCCCCCCTACGGCGAGCGTGAACATGAAGGAGCTTCGATCATGGCCGCAAGCAATTCTCTGTTGGACCGGCTGATGGCGCTGGGCGAAGATCGCCTCGAAGACGCCCTCGAAGAACTCGCGAACAACCCGCTTGTCGGCAGTCTTGCTGAACAAATGATTGACCGCGCACGCCAGGCGCGCGAGCGCGCCGAGGATCGGATGCAGGAGCTGTTTCGTTCGCTGCAACTTCCTCCCCGTGAAGAGCTCGACAAGGTTGCAGACCGCGTGGAAGCGGCTGAACAGCGCATCGCAGGCCTTCTGGAGCGTGCAGACGCACTTCTGAAAGCCGCGCAGGAGAAAGCCGAAGCCGCGAAGGCCGCTGCAGCAAAACCGAAAACACCGGCAAAGAAATCGACCGCAAAGAAGGCTCCTGCGAAAAAGACCGCCGCGAAGAAGGCCACGGCAAAGAAAGCAGCGAGTGCGGGCAAGAAGTCGGCGACAAAGCAGGCGGCCAGCAAATCCGGCGCAAAAAAGGCCGCGACGGGCGCCAAAAAGAAGGCGTCGGGCACTGCTGCAAAGAATGCCACGGCGAAGAAATCCACCGCCAAAAAAACAACAACGGCAAAAAAATCGACCGCCCGCAAGACGACCAGCAGCAGCGCTGCAAAAAAGAAAAGCTCCTGAGCTCCTGAGGCGCCCGAACGCCAATGGCACGCAAGAACGAAAGCATCGCCGTCACCGGACTCAATACATTCGTTGGACGCGAAGTCGTCAAGCGGCTGACGCGCGATGGCCGGCGGGTGGTTGGAATCGACCTCGATCGTCCACGCGACCTGCCGCAGTCGGTACAGTTTTACAAGGTGGATCTGACCCTGCCGACTTCCGATGCGATTCTCGCCGACATCTTCCGGCGCGAAAAGGTCGGCCGCCTGATTCATCTGTCGTTTCTGAGTCGCCCCAGCCGCAACGTGTCCTGGCAGCATGAGCTGCAGGTGATCGGCACGTTGCACCTGCTGCACGCCTGCGCGGCGGAAAATGTCAAACAAATCGTCGTCAAGTCGCGCACGATGGTCTACGGCGCGCACCCGCTCAACCCGAATTATCTGACCGAGGACGCACCGCTACGTGGCGTTGACGGCTACCGCTGGGTCGGAGATCTGGTCGAAGTCGAACAGATTCTGCAGCGCTACCGCAGTCGGCACCTCGATGCGAACGTCATTTCACTGCGATTCGCGCCAATCCTGGGTCCGACGGTGCGCAACGTCTTTACGCTTCTGTTCGGCCAGCCGGCGGTCATGACGCTGTTCGGATACGATCCACTCTGGCAGCTTGTCCATGAAGAAGACGCGATCGCGGCGGTACTGCGCGCGGCCGACGCTGACGCGAACGGCGCGTTCAATATCGTTGGACGGCACGTCCTGCCGCTATCCAGCCTGATTTACCTGGCTGGACGCGTCAATCTGCCGGTACCGCACCCGCTTGCATATGGTCTGGTGCGCACCGCCTGGCTCGCTGGTGCATCACCCGTGCCGGCCGAGCACCTGGACTATGCACGCTTTCTCTGGGTCGCCGACGGCGCACGCGCTGAAGCGGCGCTTGGCTTTGTCCCAACCTATTCGACACGCGAAACCATGGAGCAGTTTGCTGGCGTTCAGCGGCTGCGCGACGCCCATCTCGCCGCCTGACGGCTGGAGCCGCTCACGGGCGAAGGGCACGATACGAGAGGGATCCGAGGGTGGTACGTACTGCATTCATCAATGAAAAAGGCGGCACCGGCAAGACCACGCTGGCCGTCCACACCGCAGCCTGGATTGCCGAGAATCTGGGCAAGAAGGTGCTGCTGGTCGACATGGATCCACAGGGTCAGGTCGGCAAGACGCTTGGTTTTCCCGCACGCGACGAGCGGCATCCGGCTTCGACACTGTTGCAGGACAAGGAAGCTCGCCCCGGAGATCTCGCCGAGCCGACCGCCATCGACAACCTCGATGTCATCCGCTCCGACAAAACGCTCGCATCCGTCGCCGAAAAAATCGCTCGCCGCAAGGATGCGCACCGCATTCTCGACGAGAAGTTTCAGCGTTACCGCAAGCACGATGTGGTCATTTTCGACAGCCCACCGAGCCTGGGCATCCTGACGCAGAACATCCTCTGGGCCAGCCAGAATGTCGTATTGCCGGTCGCCTGTACCTATCTGGCGCTGGATGGATGCGCCGAGCTGATCCAGACCATCGACCAGGTTCAGGAAGAATCCGGACGCAAGACTCCGGCGGTTTGCGCGATCGTGCCAACGTTCCGGCGGCGTACCCGCCTTGCCAATGAAATTCTGGAGCGTCTGGACGAGTATTTTCCCGACTGGCTGACCGATTCGATCGGTTTCTATGTCGCCGTCGACGAAGCGCAAAGTCACGGCAAGACGATCTGGCAATACCGCAAACGATCAACGGCCGCTCAGGTCTTCAATGACGTCTGCGCTCAGATCGCGGCGCGAATGGGGGTCAAATGAACAAAGCGGTCGACACCCTCGACCGCCTGGCGGCCCTCGAACAGGAACTGTTCCGCACCTATGCCCGCCTCGGCATCCGGCGCACCCCGCTGCCGCCTGTAGATAAAACCGATCCGGAAAGCGTCGCCCTGCACGTCGAGTGGATCGAGAAAGAACTGGCAGCACTGGAGCGCCTGCTGGAACGACGTGTGCGCCAGAACCGGCCACGCTCTCTCGGCGAGCGTTTGCGCAGTCTGAATCCATCGCGGCTGACCGGACGCGCCGCACTGCTTGGTCTGACCGAACCGGCCGCGAGCGTCGATCCATTCGGTCGTGACGATCGCATCTATGAACAGCTCCGACCGTGGATCCAGCAGTTGTTCGAAGAATACTGGCGTGTCGAGGTCGAAGGTCTGCCGAACCTGCCCTCGGACGGTGCCGCACTGATGGTCGCCAACCATGGCGGCCTGTTGCCGTTCGACGCGCTGATGATCCGCTACGCGGTGCAGGAGCTGCATCCAGCCGGCCGGATCCCACGCTTTCTGCTCGAAGACTGGTTCATGCGCATGCCGGCGCTGAACATCCTGTTGCAACGCCTCGGCGCCGTGCGCGGGTCCCGGGACAACGCGCGCAAGCTGCTCGAGAAGGGGGACGTCGTCGGGCTGTTTCCCGAAGGCGCCAAGGGCGTCACCAAACCGTGGCGCGATCGCTATCGCGTGCAGCGCTTCGGTCGTGGCGGTGCGATCCGGCTTGCGCTCGAAGCGGGCGTACCGATCATCCCGGTTGCCGTGGTCGGCAACGAAGAGACCTACCCGCTGCTCGGCAAGGCTCCGCTGCCGCGTAACAGCGACTTCAACTTTTTCCCGATCACGCCGCTGTTCCCGTGGCTCGGCCCCGCGGGTCTGATGCCGCTGCCGTCAAAGTGGATGATCCGCTTCGGCGAGCCGATCGAGATGGGCGACTTTCCAGAGTCGGCAGCCGACGACGACATCCTCGTCAACACCCTCAACGAAGAACTGCGTGGCCGGATCCAGGAAATGGTCAATCAGCTCCTGCAACGCCGCCGCAGCCCCTGGCTGGGGTAGCCCTGGTTCCGCCGCCGTTCCGGCGAATCCGAACCGCGCCTGCCTGCGCAACTCATAAAATATATGCCTGACGCGCATCTTCTCGGCGTTGCCATCCTGCGACGTCGCCAGGCTGCGCCCCGTATGGAGGCTCCAACGATGCAGATCAACGACAAAACCTTCGTCGTCACCGGCGGCGGCAATGGCATCGGCCGCGAGATCGTCCTGCAACTGCTACGTCGCGGGGGCAAGGTTGCCGCCGTAGACATCGAC
>RFIY01000355.1 GCA_003695505.1 Candidatus Dadabacteria bacterium
GCGAGCAAGGGGTACATCGAGAAGAGGGAGAAACGCAATGGGGATGCCCATGTCGCTGGAAGAAGACGTTCGCGAGCTCAAGGAACGCGTCGCCTACCTGGATGGCTGGCGCGAGGGCGAGGCGAACCGTTACGCACGCCTCGAAGCAGATATGGCGCAGGTCAAGGAAGAACTGCACCGCCTCGGCGACAAGATCGCCGCGCAGGACAAGCGACTGACTGCCCGGATTGAGACCCTGGATGAGCGCCTGGGCGGCCGGATCGACGCGATGGGCGGCCGGATCGAGGCGCTGGGCGGCCGGATCGAGGCGCTGGATGAGCGGCTGAGCGGCCGCATCGACGCAATGGGTGGCTGTATCGACGCAATGGGAGGCCGTATCGACGCAATGGGAGGCCGTATCGAGGCGCTGGACGAGCGGCTGACCGCCCGGATTGAGGCTCTGGATGAGCGGCTGAGCGGCCGCATCGACAGACTCGACGAGCGCCTCGATGGTACGAATCAGCGCATCGACCGGATGATGTGGTTCATGCTGGCCACGCTGGGTGGTGTGCTGACCAATCTGGTGCTTACGGTGCTGAAGTAGGCCGGTACATGTAATCTGCCAGCCCGGTTCTGTGCGCCGCAGTGGGGTTCATTTTTTCTGTCTGCGATCTGCGCTCGGCTGTCGTGGCAAGAGCCGTCGCAGGCAATCGTCTGATCGATCTGGAGCGGGACAGTCGGTGACGTGAGCGCCTTTCGCTCAGCTCCTGGCTTTACGGATCTCGCGTAGCAGCGTGTCGCCAAACCATTCCAGTTTTTGCGGGCCGATGCCGTAGATCTGCTCCAGCTCTTCCAGTGTCGTCGGTTGACGTTCGGCCAGTTCCCGCAGGGTGCGGTTGCTGAAGATCGCAAACGCGGGGAGCTCCTGCTCGGCGGCGAAGTCCTTGCGCCATTGCTTGAGGTGGCGTTGCAGTTCCAGCGCGTCGCCCGTTAGCGCCTTGCCCTTGTCGACGTCGAGCGTCAGCTTTTTGGCTTTGCGGACGCGCGCGCGTTTGCTAAGCGATCGTTTCGGTGGCTGATCCATCGTGACCCTCCGTGGTGATTCGAGATCACAGGCATCGCAATGCCCGCAGGCATCGATGCGTTGCTGGTCGCGGAAGTAGGTCAGAATTCCGGCATGGCGGCATTCGCCACCTTCGGCGTACTGCACGAGCAGGTCGAGCGCGCGGCGGCGGGCCTCCGCGACGTCGGCCTCGGCGTCCGACTGCTGGATGAACCATTCCTGCAGACGACGGTCCTTGCGGGCGTAGAGCAGCAGGCAGGTGGAGTCATCGCCATCGCGCCCGGCGCGACCCATCTCCTGATACAGCGACTCGATGTTGGCCGGCATCTGCATGTGGATGACCAGGCGAATGTCCGGGTGGTCGATGCCCATGCCAAAGGCGTTCGTCGCGGCCAGAATGCGCAATTCTCCGTCACCGAAGCGCTGCTGGGTGCGGTCGCGGATCTCAGGCGCAAGCCCGGCGTGGTAGTAGCCGCAGCGGTGTCCCTTGCGGCTCAGATGCGCAGACAGTTCCTCGGTCTGCTTGCGCGTGCCGCAATAGACAATGATGCGCCCGTCAGGGAACTGGTCGATCGCGGCTTCGAGCCAGGCGAGCTTCTCTTCGTCGTTGTGGCACCATTCCACCTGGTAGTACAGGTTGGGACGGTAGAATCCCCAGATGTGCCGGTCGGCGCCGGACAGGCCCATCTGGACTTCGATATCGTCGAGTACCTGCGGCGTGGCGGTTGCGGTCAGGCCCAGCATTGGTGTGTCGGGTCGCCAGTCGCGCAGTTGGCGCAGTTCACGGTAATCGGGTCGAAAGTCGTGACCCCATTGTGAAATGCAGTGCGCCTCGTCGATCGCGACCAGTCCGATTGGCGCTTTGCGAAACCAGTCGGCGAAACGCGGCGAACGCAGGCGCTCCGGCGCGACATAGAGCAGGAAATGGTCGGCCTCGCTCATGTCGGCAAAGACACGACGACGTTCATCCAGTGACAACGCCGAGTGGATCGCGCCGGCTGCGATGCCGCGCTGTCGCAGCGCTTCGACCTGGTCCTGCATCAGCGAAATCAGTGGCGAGACGACGAGCGTGATGCCGGGGCGCAGCACGGCGGGTAGCTGGTAGCAAAGTGACTTGCCACCACCGGTCGGCATTACGGCGAGTGCATCGCGCCCGGACAGCACGGAACCAAGTACGGCGGCCTGGCCCGGGCGCAGCTCGCGAAACCCGAACCGCTCATGCAGGACTGCTTCGACGTCGGTCAGATCTGGTGCGGTCATGATGTTCCCTTCGCTCCCGTGCGAATCATTGTAACCAGACCTCGCTATGATGACGGGATGGGTATGGTCATCGATCTGGAGCAGCCGCGACGACTGCTGGGTGAAGACGGAGAGTGGTCGGTCTGGTACAAACCGTCCGGCCTGTTGTCCGTGCCGGATCGTCTCAACACCGCGCCGACATTGCTCGACTTCGCGCGGAACGCGGGCGTCGCCTCTCCCCGAACGATTGGACGCCTCGACCGCGCGGCCTGCGGTCTGATGCTGCTCGCCGAGTCCGCGGCCGCCCAGCGGCAGCTGTCGAACCTCTGGGGCCAGGCCGAGTCCATCAAGTCCTACGATGCGCTCGTACTCGCTCCGCCCCCGTCCCGTACAGGAGCCATCGAGTTGCCGATTGGTCCGGGACGCCGTGGCGCGGTGCGGGTCGGGCAGGGAAAGCCGGCGCGGACGCGCTACGAAGTCGTTGGGGAGTATGGTGCATATCATCGTATTCGCGTCTGGATCGAGACGGGACGCCGCCACCAGATCCGCGCCCATCTCGCGGCGATCGGCGCGCCAATCGTCGGCGATACACGTTATCGGCGACTCGCCTGCCGCGTGGGTGGTTATGCGGGCAGCGACGTGGCGCCCCGTCCGGCCCGGGTGATTGCGCTCTGCTGTCGGCGGCTGGCGCTTCCGGATGCCGGACTTGATGTCGCACTGGATGACGTGAGGCTCGAACGTATCTGGAACGACGTCATCGCAACGGCCGACGCCGATTCGGTACAATCATAAACAGGGATGCAGCTCCCCGGCGACGGCAATTCACCACTGTAACGGAAGACTACGAATGAACGGCGACGGCAAACGGCGCACAGCCATCGTACTGCTCAGCGGCGGACTCGATTCGATGCTCGCGGCGCGGATCATGCAGGACCACGACGTCGACGTGGTCGGCGTACATCTGTATACCGGTCTGTGTATCACCGAGCACAAACGTCGCACCGGACAGCGCGACGGCAAGGGGCGCATCCCCCAGAATCCGGCTTTTCGCATCGCGGATCAGCTCGGGATCCCGCTCGAGGTGCTGGATATTTCCGATACCTACCTCGACGTGATTACGAAGCCGAAGTACGGTCGCGGCTCGGGCGTCAACCCGTGCAAAGATTGCCGCATCCATATGTTCGAGCGCGCCGATCAGTTCCGGCGCGAAATCGGCGCCGATTTCATCGTGACCGGTGAAGTGCTCGGCCAGCGGCCGATGAGTCAGGTCAAACCCAATCTGGAATTCATCCACAAGCGCACCGGGATCGAGGATCTGATCCTGATGCCGTTGTCGGCGAAGCTCTTGCCACCGACGCTGCCCGAGCGCGAAGGCTGGGTCGACCGCGAGCGGCTGTACGCGATCAGTGGACGCAGCCGCAAGCCGCAGCTCGAACTCGTGCGCAAGTTCGGGATCGACGAGTTCGAGCAGCCGGCCGGTGGTTGCTGTTTCCTGACCGACGAGAACTACGCGCGCAAGTTTCGTGACCTGTTCACGTTCGACCCCGATCGGCGGCTCGATCTGGAAGACGTGATCCTGCTCGGCGTCGGACGACATTTCCGCACCTCCGAGCGCGCGAAGGTCGTCGTCGGTCGATATGCCGAAGAGAATGCGGTCATCGAGCGCCATGCCGGCGGGCGACCGCTGCTGGTCCCGGCGTGCGTCAATGGTCCGACGGCGGTCGTGATCGGCGTGCCGGAGCCGGATGAGCTCGAACTGATGGCGCGCATTGTCGCCCGGTACAGCGCAGGGCGCGATCAGCCGGCCGTCGATATCGAAGTGCGGCGCCCCGGCGCCACGGAAATCCTCACTGTTCCCCCGGTCGTGCTCGACGAGGTCGAGCCGATGCGTGTCTGAACCGGCTCCAACGTTTCTGCCTGAAAGGTACCCCGATGTCCAGTACACCGCCCACCGAAACCGAGATCCTCGATATTTTGCGGCAGATTCGCTATCCCAATCTCGATCGCGATATCGTCGAATATGGCGTGGTCCAGGGCGTCGAGATTCGTCCGGACGCCGTTGTCGTCACGCTGGAGATCCTGACGCGTGACAATGCAACGCCCGAGCTGCTGCGGCGCGACGTCGAGGCCGCGCTGCGCAATGCAGGCTACAACCCGGTCGTCGACGCACGCGTCAAACAGTTCCCACGCGTGTCGCCGGATGCGGGTCAGCAGGCGCCGCCGGCCGCCGCCGGGCCGCACGGAACCAGCCCAGATCCGTTCGCCGATCGCCAGCGACTGCCGGGCGTCCGCTATGTGCTGGCCGTATCCAGCGGCAAGGGCGGCGTGGGCAAGAGCACCATCGCCGTCAATCTCGCACTGGCGCTGAAATTCCGTGGCCTCAACGTCGGCCTGCTCGACGCCGACATTTACGGTCCGAGCCAGCCGATCATGCTCGGGCTGAAAGACGTCGAAGTCATCGCCGACGAGCAACGTCGCATCTACCCGATTGAGGTCCATGGCCTCAAGACCATTTCGATCGGCTACCTGATCGAGGACGGTCAGCCGGTGATCTGGCGCGGCCCGCTGGTGATGAAAACGATCGAACAGTTCCTGCGCGGTGTGGCCTGGGGGACCCTCGACGTTCTGGTCGTCGACCTGCCGCCGGGGACAGGGGATGCGCAACTTTCGCTGGTACAGAAGACACCGATCGATGGCGCGATCATCGTCACGACACCCGCGGATGTTGCGCTGGCCGACGTCGTGCGCGGACACGCCATGTTCGAAAGCGTCGATGTGCCGACGTTGGGGATCATCGAAAACATGAGCTATTTTGTTTGCGACAACTGTGACAAGCGCCACGAGCTGTTCAGTCATGGAGGCGGGCGCCAGGCAGCAGAGGAGCGCGGGCTGCCATTCCTTGGGGAATTGCCACTGGATCCGACCATTGCGTCGGGTTCCGATGCGGGCAAGCCGATTGTCGTCGATCAGCCCAGCTCGCCACAGGCAGATGCCTTCCATGACATCGCGGGCAAGGTGCTTGAGCTGCTCGAGCAGCAGGTTGACCTGAAGTAGGCCGCGTCCGCTGCGCTGATCCCTGGTCTGGAGGCTTCTGTGCCGGAACTGTCGGATTTCGAAAACGTGCTCATCGAAGTCGGGCGGTTGAATCGAGCGCAGAGCCGGGCGCTGGAGCGGGGGAAGATCGTTCAGTCGCGCCTGCGTGCAGCAGGGATCGATGGCGCTCAGGCATTGGTACGGCTCTCTTACACGCCCGAGCAGATCTGGGAAGTGATCGCCGATTACGCGTCGTTCCCGCGCTGGATGCATGGGGTTCGCGACATTCCCTCGGTCGAGTGGACAACGGCGGAGACGGCCCGCGTGGCCTACGTCATGCAGGGGCCATTTCGCGATGTGCGCTATACCCTGATTCGCAGTCACCAGAAACCCGAACGGGTACGCTGGACGCGCCACAGTGGAGACTTGGCCGGTATCTGGGGCGGGTACGATCTGATGCCCGAGACCGCCGGAACGCTGGTACGCTACTGGACATTCGTCGATCCGGGTTTTCGGGTGCCGGCGCCTGTACGTGCGTTCTTTACGTCGCGTGGCATCGAGCAGCTGCTTGCGTCTGCCCGTAATGAGATCGTACGACGGCATGGTGACATGTGAACCGCCTGCGGCTGCTGGCCATCCTGCTCTTTGTCGGGGCCGCGGTCGGCGCGGCCATCCTGCTGCTGGCCGGCGATGAGGTCGAAATCGTCCTGCAGCGTGTCCTCGCGGAACCGCCGGATCCGTCCCGGGCGCACATCGCCATGATCGTCCTGTCGCTGCTGCTCGTCGCCGGCGGTGTCGTGATTTACCCGATTGCGGTCGTGATCGTCGTTGGCGCGGCATTGTTCGGTGTCGATGTGGCACTGTGGACTTACCCTGCCACACTGGCCGGCGCCGTTGTCGGCTGGCTGCTCGGGCGCGCAGTCGGTGAGGGCTCCCTGGAGCGATTTCCTCCCGGTGCCGTGCGGCGCCTGTTTGAGCTGGTGCAGCGCTTTCCGGTGCTGAGCGCGCTGCTGGCGCGGTGCGTGCCCGGGCTGCCCTTTGCGTTGCAAAACACCGGTCTCGGCGCCGCCGGTGTGGCATGGTGGCCATACCTGGGCGGGACGGCGGTGGGTATCGCAGTGACGCACAGCGTATTCGTTGCCAGTGGCGCGGCGGCCAGCTCGTTGCTTGCCGAGGTCAGGCACGCGATTGTTTCGGGATGGATCGGTATCGGGGTGGTCGTCGTGATTGCGGTCGTTCTCTGGCGGCAGTCCACCGGTGCGGTGCCGGCCGACTGATTTGTGACATCGCTGCCGCGCTATAATGACCCACGCGGACAACAAAACCTGGAGTGTCACGATGCTACGACTGCAACGACTGTTTTTTCTGCTGACATCTGCGTCTCTGCTTGTCGCCGCACCGGCGGTCGCGGCAGAATGGACCATCGTGCCGGATGGCTCCGAACTCAGTTTCGTTTCTGTCAAGAATGGCGATGTCCCCGTTTCGGGCCGATTCCCCGGTGTGTCCGGAACCGTGTCCGATGGCGAGACCATTCAGGGCGAGATGAACATCGCGCTCGACAGTCTCGATACCGGGAATCCCGGCCGCGATCAGAACATTCTCGAAGCATTTTTCCGCGTCGCGACGGCAGGCAAGGTCGCCCGTTTCGAACTTCTGTCGGCGAAGAAAGTGGCTGATGGTACGCCGGAACGCTGGCAGGTCGAGGGGACGCTGCACCTGGTCGGTGCAACACACAAGTTGAGCTTTCCAGTGGAGCTGGTGCGGCTGTCGAGAACTGAGCGGCTGCTCGTCACGCCCGCCTCGGTGCCGATCCGTTTTGCCGACTTCGGGCTGACCGAGGCCGCTGCCGATCTGCGTAAACGGTGCAACCACCAGGAGCTGCTTGAACTTGCGACCGTACAGGCGCGACTGTTGCTGCGGCGCAAGTGAATGGGGCTGGTTGAAAGGCGACAGGGGCGCCGCTAAACTGACGGTGTCATGAAGTTATCGAGCGAACTCGCTGAAACGACACTGGGTACCGATCCATGGGGATCGGATCAGACGCTGTTCGATCGAACGCAATGGCACGCACGCGAGCAGGCACTGGGCGGGCGGTTCCAGAAAATCGATGCGGCACTAGAGCGTCTCGTCCGCGAATCGACCGAGGAGCGCCGCCGCCTGTACGAAGTCATCGAACGCCTGCAGTCGCGTGTGTATGAACTGGAAGACGAACTGGACCGGCAGCGCAAGCGGCGCGGGGAAGCGCGGCGGCGGCTGCAGGAACTGACGAAGGTAATTGAAGGATGGAAGACAAACGAACCGTGACCATCAACCTGATGGGACAACACCTGACGGTTCGAACAACAGAACCTGAAGAAAGCCTCCAGCGCAATCTCGATCGCGTACGGGATACGCTGCAACGCATCCAGGTGCAGACGGGAACCGTCGATACGGTCAAACTGTTTGCGCTGGGGCTGCTTCATCTTGGAAGGGAGCTGACTGTGCTTGAAGAGCGCTATGACAACATTTGCAACGACCTGGAACATCGCCTCGACCGCTGGTCGGAGCTGCTCCGGGCGTCCACCGCTGCCTGACCAGAGTGGAAGGCAGTCGGGATCGATGATACGTTTCCTGCGGGTGACGGCGTGTGCAGGCGCCGAAGCAATAGAACACAACATGGGGACCGTCCCTCGTGCGTAACGTCATGCCTGAGCGAAGGAAGACGAGCCGCATGACATGGTGCCCACCTGACAAGGTCGGTTTCGCGGCCTTCACGCTGGAGCCCGCAGGTTCTGTTTTGAAACACACCGGGAGTCTGATGCCCGCGGACGGGTAGCCCGGCACAAACGCATCGTCCCGCGCATTCGGGATGGTGGACGCCAGAGATCATTTGCGCGCGCAGATGCAGGCGAAGCGGCGTATGCTTCGTCCACAGCTTCGTGCGCGCTGGAGCGCACGGATCCGTGAACTCCTGGTCGCAGTGCTCGGTGGCTTTCCAGGCCATACGATCGGCGTATACTGGCCATTGCCGACGGAACCTGACACGATCCCGTTGATTGCGCGGTGGCAACGTAACCGGACGCGCCTTGCGCTGCCAGTCGCCGAGGACGGGCAATGGCGGTGGCGGCGATTGCTTCGCCTGCCTGACCCTGCCACCGATCCGCGTAGTGATCTGTCTGCCTGCACCGGTCGGGCATCTGTGCCCGACGTCGCCATTGTCCCCGGCCTCGCGTTTGATCCTCGTGGCTATCGCCTCGGGCACGGTGGCGGTATCTATGACCGACTGCTGACTGCGGTGCCAGTTGCCATCGGCGTCGCATTTCCATTTCAGTTTGTACATCACATTCCGGAACATTCTCACGATGTCCCGGTCGACCTGGTCGTTCTGCCCTCGGGAGTGCACGGAACGACCCAATCATCCGCTGCTCAACAAGGAGCCCAACATGAATCCAGAATTGATGACCCCGATTGCCACCGGCGCCGGCCTGTTGCTGGGCGGCCTGGTTGGCTATCTGCTCGTTCGGCGCACGGCGGCCGGTTCGGTCCGTGAGGCCGAGCAGCGCGCGGCGACGATTGTTGCCGCAGCCGAGAAGGAAGCCGATGCGCTGACGCGGGCAGCCAGAACCGAGGCCGAAACGCTGCGCAAGGCCGCGATCGTCGAGGGCAAGGAGGCGCTCAGCGCGGACCGTGCCGCCTTCGAACGGGAAACGCAGAAGCAGCAGGAAGAATTGCGCGAGCGCGAGCGCGAACTTGCGCAACGCGACAAACAGCTCGGACAGCGCGAAACCGAGCTCGATCGGTTACGTCAGCGACTCGACCGCAAGGAAGACGAACTGGATGCGCGGCTGAAAGACATCGAGCAGCAGCGCAAAGCGGTCGAAGCCGAACTCGAGGCGATCGACCGGAAGCGTGAAGAGCTAGAAGGCGCGCTCGAAAAGGTCGCCGGGCTTTCCCGCGATGAAGCACGGCAACAACTGCTCGAGCAGGTCGCCGAGAAGGCTCGGCTGGATGCCGCGAGGGTCGCGCGCGAGATCGAAGAACAGGCACGCGAAACAGCCGAACGAGAGGCGCAGAAGATCCTGGCCACGGCCGTCAATCGTTTCTCCGGCGAGTACATCGCCGAACGCACGGTGTCGGTGGTGCCGATTCCCGACGATCAGATGAAGGGCCGGATCATCGGCCGCGAAGGCCGCAATATCCGGACGTTCGAACTGATCACCGGTACCGACCTGATCATCGACGATTCCCCGGATCACGTCGTCATCAGTTGCCACAATGCCCTGCGGCGCGAAATTGCGAAGCAGACGCTGCTGCGCCTGATCGAGGATGGACGTATCCAGCCCGGCCGGATCGAAGAGGTATTCTCGGCGGTGTCGCAGGAGACCGAGAAGCAGATCCGCGACGCTGGCCAGCAGGCGGTTTTCGACCTGGGGCTGCAGGGGCTGCACCCCGAGCTGGTACGTCTGATGGGGATGAACAAGTTTCGGACCAGCTACTCGCAGAATGTGCTGCTGCACAGCATCGAAGTTTCCTATTTCTGTGGCATGATGGCCGATGAGCTCGGCATCGACCGCGATCTGGCACGCCGCTGCGGGTTCCTGCACGACATCGGCAAGGCAATCGACCATGAGTTCGAGGGCAGCCACCAGGCTATCGGCGCGGAATTGTGCCGCAAGTTTGGTGAGTCGGATGAGGTCGTCACGGCGGTGGCCGAGCACCATGACGATCCGCCGTCGACGATCTACGGAGTGCTGGTTCAGGCCGCCGATACGCTCAGTGCGGCGCGGCCGGGTGCACGTCGCGAGACCGTGACCAATTACATCAAGCGCATGGAAGATCTCGAGCGGATTGCAACGCAACATTCGGAGGTCCGCCAGGCGTACGCGATCCAGTCGGGGCGCGAACTGCGCGTGATGCTCGATGCCGAACGCACGACCGACGATACGGCCTATCAATTGTCGAAATCGGTCGCCGCGCAAATTCAGGCAGAACTGAAGTACCCTGGCCAGATCAAGGTCACCGTACTGCGGCAGATGCGGGCGACCGCGTACGCGAAGTAGCCATGGGCGCGGATGAAACAGCGACGCAGGACTGGACCGCCGAGGAACAGGCGTACCTCGACGAACAGTTGCCGTTGCTGCTGCGTGGAACGGTCGAGCAGATCCCTGCAGACGCCCTGGCGCAACGGTTGATCGAAGCTCGCCGTGCCGGACGTGCGCTGCGGGTCAAGGCCGGTTTTGATCCCACGGCGCCGGATCTGCACCTGGGGCACGTCGTGCTGCTGCAAAAGCTGCGGCAGTTTCAGCAACTCGGGCATCAGGTCATTTTCCTGATCGGCGACTTCACAGCGCGGATCGGCGATCCCACGGGCCGCAGTGAAACCCGCCCGCCGCTGAGTGACGAAGACATCGAGTCCAATGCCGCGACCTATCGCGACCAGGTTTTTCGGTTGCTCGACGAGCACAGGACCGAGGTTCGCTACAACTCGGAGTGGATGGACAAATTGCCCAGCGCGGAGTGGCTGCGCCTGGCCAGCGTGATGACGGTCGCCCGGATGCTGGAGCGAGACGACTTCAGCAAACGCTACCGCGGCGGTCAGCCGATCCGTTTGCACGAATTCCTCTATCCGCTGGTGCAGGGCTACGATTCGGTTGCGCTCGAAGCCGATGTCGAAATTGGTGGCACCGATCAGACGTTCAACCTGCTCGTCGGACGCGATATGCAGCGTTTCTTCGGCAAGCCGCAGCAGGTCGTGCTGACGCTGCCGCTGCTTGAGGGACTGGACGGCGTGCAGAAAATGTCCAAGTCGTATGGTAAC
>RFIY01000356.1 GCA_003695505.1 Candidatus Dadabacteria bacterium
AGGCGCATCTGGGTTTCCGCCCACCACAGTGAAAACCCAAGGACACCGAAAATGAATACAACGAACAGGTAACGGAACTGGATGATCCGCGCCAGCAGACGCTCGTAGTGCCGCACGAAGAACCGGTGCATGCGACCCGATTCTCCGGTCACTGGCAGCTCATCGGAAGGGGCTGAACGGCCGCGACGGCGGTGCCACCATTCGCGCAGCTTCAACATGTCGTAGCCATGTGAGGGCAGAATAAACAGTGCTTCCAGCAAGCTCAGCGTGAGCATGATGATCACCGTGATCGGCATCCAGCGGATGAACTTGCCGAAAATGCCAGAGACCATCAACATCGGAGAGAAGGCGGCGATGGTCGTCGTCACGGTCGCAACAACCGGCCACATGACCTCTGTCGTGCCCTTGAGGGTCGCATCCCAGGGTGACTCACCCTGCTCGTAGTGGTGCCAGATGTTCTCGGCGACGATGATCGCGTCGTCAACGAGCATGCCGATCACCAGAATCATCGCGAACATCGTGATCAGATTCAGCGTAACGCCACTGTAGGCCATGACCAGCAGCGCGCCAACTAATGCGACCGGCATGCCCAGTGCGGTGATGATCGCGATACCTTTGGACAGGAACAACAGGAGCACGATCACGACCAGCGCGATCCCGATCAGGCCGTTCGAGCCGAGCACCGTCAGACGATCCCGCACCTGCTCGCTCATGTCGTTGATGAAGGTCACCTCGAGCCGCGAGTCGCTTTCCTCTTTGAGAAAACGATCCGTTTCCGCGCGAATCTGCTGGACGGCGCGGATAATGTCGCCGTCGGTGGCATCGATCATCGCGCTGAACAACAGTACGGGTTTGCCATTCGCCCGCACGCGAATGGTTTCGTCAGAGAACGCAGGTACGACCGTTCCCAGATCGCGCACACGGACAACCTGCCCAGCCAGATTCGACGCGACGACGACGTCGGCGATGTCGTCCGGGGTGCGCAGTTCACCGACGGATCGCAGCAGCAGCTCGCCATGGTCGGTTTCATAGGAGCCACCCGGCAGGTTCACGTTCTGTGCCGCGAGTGCGGCAACGACCTGGTCACTGCCGACCTGATACCGTTCCAATGCATGTGGATCGAGCCGGACATGAAATTCGGGTTCTCGCTCCGCTCGCCACACCAGTTCGTCGACGTCGGGGAGGTTTTCGATACGCTCCTGGTAGCGCTCGCCGATGGCGTGCAGTTCGGCATACGGCAGATCTCCACCGATCGTGATGTCCACAATCGGGTTTTTGGCACTGTCGAGCCGATGAACCATGGGTGGATCCGGCAGATCGTCCGGCAAATCCGGCGCCTGATCGACGGCGCGCTGTACTTCGGTGACAACGCGATCCTTTTCGAGCTCGGTGAGGTCAGGATCGATCTCGATCGTGATCTTGCTCAGGCCTTCCATACTGGAGCTGTCGATGCGTTTGATCCCGTCCACCGTATCGAACTCACGCTCGAGCGGGTCGGTGACATAACGCTCGACTTCGCGGGGACCGGCACCCGGGTACTGGGTGATGACCCAGATGTAGTCGACCTTGATCGCCGGAAACGCCTCACGCCGCATTTGCGCGACCTTGAAGATACCGCCGATCAGGATCATCAGCGTCAGAACATTGACGATCAGCCCATTCTTTGCCGTGAACTTAATGATTCGCAACATCTCAGTGGGCTCCCGTGGTACCTGGGCAGGTCAATGCGCGGGCGATCAGGCGGGCATGCGTCTCGGCAAAGGGTGCCTCGGGAATCTGCTCGAAGCCCAGGAACACACGCCCGAACGTCCGCATCGCGATTGGTGTAATGAAGTCGTGTACGATCGTATCGAGATCCAGACCCGCGTCCGGTGGAACGTAACGGGCGAACAGCTCGCGCAACGCAAGCAGGTAGGGCTCCTGGATCCGCTCGATGAATGCGCTGTGCTCCGGGTGCTGGACGATGTTGGCGAACACAAAGCGAAAAAACGTCTCGCGTTCGCTGTGAAAGCGCATGATTTCACGGGTCAGCGCCAGCAGATCCGCTTCGAGATCTTCGCCGCTGATCGCCCCGGTCAGGCGTGGCGCTTCCTGGGCCGGAACGTACCATTCGATGACCTCGCGAACCAGCGTCTCCTTGTTGCCGAAGTGGCGAAACAGCGTGATTTCGTTGCATTCGGCTTCGTGGGCAATCTCGCGGGTCGTCGTCAGGTCGATGCCGCGTTCGCAGAACAGGCGGTAGGCGGCTTCGAGAATGCGGGTGCGCGTATCGGACATCGGGGAATCCGGTTCGAATGGGGTCGGTCTGAATGTAAGTAGCTACTTGCTTGCAGTACAGTATAACGGTACCGGTTCGGGGCGCAAACTTCGTTGCCTCTGGCAAGGACTGTTACCATGGCGCAGATGGTTTCGTTTGCTGAAATCGAAGCGGCCGCGCAGGCGCGGCACCCCGATGTTGTCGCCCGCCTGGCGACGGTACGGACGCCGGACGAGCTGGCGGCGATTCCCGATGACCGCTGGCTGTCTGCAATCGTACGCCGGATCTTCGAGGCTGGCTTCGTCTGGCGCGTGATCGAGCAAAAATGGCCCGGTTTCGAAGCGGTCTTTGCGCAGTTCGACCCGGTCCGTCTGGCAATGGCAGACGATCACTTCTACGAACAGGTACTTGCGGACGCACGGATTATTCGCAATCGCCAGAAAGTCATGGCAGTTGCGGATAACGCCGAGTTCGTGCTGGCGCGCAGCGAGCAGCATGGCGGGTTCGGCCGCTTCGTCGCGTGCTGGCCTTGCGAAGATGTCGTCGGTCTATGGAAGGTTTTCGCGGACGAGGGGGCGCGCCTCGGCGGCAACAGCGCGGCGCTCGTGTTGCGGCGACTGGGGTACGATACGTTCATTCTGTCGGACGATGTCGTGCATGGCCTGCTGCGCTACGGTCTGATCGATCGGACACCGACCGGCTGGCGGCAAAAACGGCAGATTCAGGACATCTTTTTGCAGTGGAAACAGGATACCGGGCGGCCGCTGGCTCATTTGAGCCTCACACTGGCTTGCGCGGTGGGTTGATCACGACGGGGAAGGATCCGGGGCGATGGCAGGTGGGGTCTGGCTGGCAATCACGATAGCGGCAAATTTGCTCGC
>RFIY01000357.1 GCA_003695505.1 Candidatus Dadabacteria bacterium
AGGCAACACGCGATGAGACGACGATATGCGCTGATTTCGGTAGTGGTGACCCTGTTTGTTGCCGCGTGCGCATCCGCGCCGGAAACGCGAAAGAATTACAACTATGATCTGGGACTGTCCGCACTGGCGGCGGCAGATTACATCAACGCAATTGCACAGCTTCAGGAGGCGGCGAAGGCGTCGCCAGACGATCCGGAAGTCTGGAATGCGCTTGGACTCGCCTATTTTGGCCGCGGCTTGCCGGACCGTGCAATCCAGTCGTTTCGCAAGGCCATCGAACTCAAATCGGATTATTCGGAAGCGTGGAACAACCTCGGCGCCGTCTATCTTGAGCTTGGGCAGTACGAGTCGGCGTTGTCTTCATGCCAGAAGGCACTGGAAAATATCCTTTATGCCCACCCGGAGAACGCGTGGTTCAACATCGGGATGGTGTACTTCAATACGGGGAAATACAAGGAAGCGCTCGACGCATTTTCGCGTGCCGTGCGGATCAATCCCAATTTCTGCGACGCGCGTTATCAGGTCGGCGAAACCTGGTTGCAGCTTGGCGATGCCGAGAAGGCCGTCCAGGCACAACGCACGGTGATTCAGCTTTGCCCGGACGCGGTTGACCCCTACCTTGGCGCCGGGATCGCTTACCTGAAACTCGGAAAACGGAAAACCGCGCGCCAATACTTCGACAAGGTCATCGAACTTGCGCCCGAGAGCGCGCAGGCGAACGACGCACGGAGGTATCTGAAGCTGCTGCGATGACAGAGCCGCCTTCGCCGAATCAGGAATCCGCCGCCGAAGTACGCTTCGGCGCGTGGTTACGTGAGCAGCGAGAACTTCGCGGCATCGATCTCGCCTACGTCGTGACCTTTACACGGTTATCGCATGGTCAGATCGAGGCCCTGGAAGGCGGCGACTGGGATCGATTTGCGGCCAGCGTCTACTTGCGTGGTGCGGTCATGAACTATGCACGCGCAATCGGCGCGGACGTCGAAGATATCCTGTCGCGGCTGCAGATCGAGGTGCCGGGTGCGTTTGTTGCGGAGGCGGGCGCGGATGCGCCGTTGCCGAATGCGCTGACTGCCCCGGAGGCACGGTCGCATCGCCCGATGTTGCTGATCGGCGTGGTAGCCGCGGTGGCTTTGCTGGGGTTGTTGTTCTGGGCCGCGCTGGAGCGGGAGCGTGCAGGTGAGGTGCCGGCTGGCAAAAACGCTGCGCAAGCTGAATCAACCGCAACGCTCCCGATCACCGCACCGCTCGCAGGCACGGCGGTCACCAGCAACGCTGACGTCAGAGCGCCCGATGCCAGCACGTCCGGAACCGACGCAAAACCGCCAGTCGCCGCTGTTGCCCCCGTGCCGGAGCCACACAGGATTCAGCTACGGGCCGGTGCTGATTCCTGGGTGGAAGTTCAGGCGGACGACGGCCCGCCGAAGAATCTCGTACTCAGAAAAGGTCGGCGCCTGAAGGTGGAAGCATTTCGTGAGGCGCGCATTCGTGCTGGAAACGCCGGAGGCGTGACCATCGTCGTCGACGGATCAGTGCTGGCCGCACCCATGGGTCCCGCCGGGGCGGTGCGCGAAAAAAGGCTGAACTTCGAATGACGGTCTTTCGGCGCGTGATGTTTGTCAATGGATTCGCGGCCAGCCTTGCATCCATCGCGGCGATATCGGCGATCTACCAGTTCTGTCGTCCGCCGTGGGACGTATTCATCGATTTCATCGTACTGTCGGCCGGGATTCTGCTGTTTGCGCTGATGATTCAGAATCTCTTTCACCTGAGATGGTTGCAGCGCGAATCGGTGATTGATCGATGGAGTACCGGTGATACGGAGGACTTCCTGCTCGACACCGTGCGGGAACTCCTGCATTTCCCGTATCGTTCTGCCTTGCTCAGCACGCTCCTCTGGCTCGTCTTGTCGGTGCCAGCCGCGATACTCTACTGGATTGTGGTGGACGGAAGTGTTGGCAATGCGTTACTGACGTATTCGTTTCTGCTCGCGGCCGGATCATCGACCGTATTTATTCAGGATGCGTATAGCCGGAGTCTGCTGGCGCCCCGCATAGAAGCATTCGTAGCCGCCCAATCGACCGCATTCCAGCAGCGGGTCGGGCAGATCGACGTTCCACTGTCGGTGCGATCGAAGTTGATCCTGCATTCGGTGTTTATGCTGAGCGTGATTGCGCTCGCAGCGCTCTCGGCCGGGTATGCATTGCAAAGAGACCGGCTGCGCGATCAGCTCAGGCAGAGCCTCTCGCTCACGATCCGGATGGATGCGCCCGCGCTTCGGCACGCGGCCAGCGAACGTGATGAAGATATGATCATGCGAATCCTTCGTAGCGCCGGAGGTCTGTACGGGGGCGCCGTCCGCTACACAGATGCTCACGGGCGAGTCTGGAGCTGGGTGCCGGAAGATTTTCCGCGGGCAGCACGCTCGTGGCTCGTTTCCGCCTCTGGTACGCAACGGCAGGCGTCGTTCGTCGGAGTCCGCGAGCGGATCGAGGGCAGTACGTTCGCGGTCGTCACGCCGTGGAGCGACTTCGGTGGGCCGATGTCCGCATACATCTACCTGTTTGCGGCAACCTTTTCGGGGGGCGTCCTGCTGATTTTCGCGATCGCCTTCCTTGGCTCACATGATCTCGGGCGCACCGTACGGCGCGTCGGCAAATGGGCCGAACACCTCGGTGCGGGCACATTGGGACGTCAGATTCCAATCGCCGAGGATGATGGTTCGGCGGATCTCATCGTCCGGCTCGATGCATTGCAACAACGACTGGTGCAATTGCTCGGGGATATGCAGGAAGGCGCGGCGGGTACGCGCACGCTAAGCGCCAATGTCCAGGAACACGCGGTCCAGCTCAGGCAGACGACCGAAGAAGATGCGAACCTGGTCGAGCTGATGCGGCATCTGTTACGCAGACTGCATCAGGGCCTCGAACAACATCAGGTCACGATCGGCGACCTCGACCGGATGGTCGGCGAGGCCGGAGCTGTGATGCTGCAACTTCAGCCCGCGCTGCGCGACGTGGACAACGATTCCGAGGCGCTGCTGAACGAAGTAGATGTTTATCGCGAGCAGATCCAGCAACTTGAGCAAATGTCGCAGCAGGCGCGCGATGACCTGAATGCGTTTGTCTCTGGCGCTGAAGAAGCGCGGCGCAGCCTGAACAACCTTGACGATGTCCTTGAACACCTTACCGAAATCGTGCGTCGATCACGGCAGATTTTGCTGCGGACGAACGACCAGGGCGGGGTGGCGTTCGAAAGCGTACAGGCGTCACGGCAGGGCGTTGCGCGGTTGCAGCGCACAATGGAAGACAGCGCCGCGCTACTTGAACACCTTGGACACACGATGGAGCAATTGCTGGAAGTCGCATCCTCGATCCATGACGTCGCTGAAGATACGAAGCTGCTGAGTCTGAATGCGGCTATTCGCAGCGTCAAGGCGCGTGAGGAGGGACGTAGTTTTTCTGTGATCAGTCGAACGATTCAGGATCTGGCCGCAGAGACCCAGCAGGCCATTTCCGATCTGATCGATGAAATCGAACAACTGACAACCGAAGCTGCGGGACTGGATCAGCATGTCGCCGGATTGACGGAAAGCCTGGCCACGGCAACGCGAGAAGCCGGCGAGAGCGCTGAAAACTGGAGAGCCTCGCGCTCTGAACTGCAACAGTTTCTGCAAATCGAAGCCAAGTTCGAACACTTCGTACACGAACTCCGGCGCCAGCGGGATGACATCCGCCAGCGCCAGTCCAGACTGGATGCACAGACGCAGGTCATCGCGCGCGTGCTGGGCGATCTGGCCGTGGCGCTCGAGCATCGTCAGCAACAGTTTCAGGAAGTTGTCGACGTCGCCGCGAAACTGCGCAACCATTCGAACTATGAGGTCAACAAGGGTCGGTTTGTCGGAGACAATCTGGAACAGATTCGCGGCATGGCCGCGCACATTCAGTCCTTCTTGTCCGAACAGGCACGGAATGTGGTCGAGATCGAACAAGGAATCGATCACATTCGTCAGGGGATGGTTCAGAACGTTGACGAAGCCGTTCAGATCAGCGAAGGCCTGAGCCGCCTCGAACGTGCGATCCGCGATTTCGAAGACGCCTTTCTGCAGTTCGATCTGGATCTGTCGGGGGAAACGACGTGACGACGACGGCTGCACACTGGCGCGCGTTTCGTGTTCGCGCGTTTCTCTCGTATGTCGTGGCGAGCTGGACCGGCCTGGGCACGACGCTGGTTGCGGCAATACTTGTATGCCGCTTTTCCGAATTCGAATTGCGGTTGTCCGTGCGGTTGATCATTGCGCTGATCATCGCGGCCGGGCTGATCCAGATCACACTGGACCGACGCAACCTGCGCCCCGTTCGACGCTGGCTTTCCGGAGGCGCAACCAGCACGGATCGAGACGTACTGGTGCGCGTCTACAAGGAATTGCTCCGCTATCCCTGGAGCAGTTCCTGGCTCGGTTTCTGGATCTGGCAATTCGCCGTGGCTGCCTATTTCGCGGGCCGAATGTACTGGCTTCGTGATGCGCCGGTTTATCGGCATCTGATGCTGGCGGAATTGAGCATTGGCGCGTCGTTTCTGAACTGGACCATCCAGTATTTCCTGTTGAGACGCTCGACCACATCGTTGATTGAATCACTGCCGTTGACGGTTGCAGACGTTGCCGATGTACCACGGCGAAGTCTGCTCAGCAAATACATGTGGGGCTACGGGTCCACACTGATCGGCGTGGTCGTGCTGGCGTCGTGCCTGAGTTACGGACTCAATCGGGACCTGGCGCTGAACGAGTTCTTTCGGCAGGTGCATCGCATTACGTTTCAGGCCGAGGAACTGCTTTACCGGTTCGGTTCGTCCAGCTTCGATTTTCAGCAGCGGCTCGCGGCGCTGAATGCGCGTCTGCCGGGCGAGTTGTCGATCACGACCGTTCCTCCAAGAGAGGCGATCGACCTGACACGCCTCCGCCAGAAGAGCGCGGGGATTCTGGGACTCGATGTCGACCTGCAGGAAACCCAGCGGATCGCCCCGCGGATGACCTTTGTCCGCCCATTGGCCATCGCCGAAAACCGTGGTACGGCGGCCATGTTGCAGTACGATGTACCGACTACATCGCTGACAGATTCATTGCGAGAGACGCTGATTCGCCTGAGTGCGCTGGCCTTTGTGCTGTTCGCGCTGGTTACGATCGGAATCGTGGTGTCGATCCGGCAAATCACGCGACCGATCCAGATGATTCGCTCGGCGCTGCATCCGTCAGGGGATGCGTTCCGCACACCGCCAATGCCGGTCAGTGATGATGAGTTACTCGGGTTCTCCGCCGGAATTCGCAGCATGTTCAACCGTCTGCAGTTGCTATTCCAGGAGTTGCTGGGCGCGTACTGGCAGGTCAAGGATGAGCGGGCGCGGTTGCACGGCGTCGCCGAGCGATTTCAGCAGCGCGTGCAGCGGGATGAGCAGCAGGTTGAACTGCTGACCGGAAGATTGCGGCAGATCGCCGAACAGATTCGTACGTTTTCGAGTCAGCTCGAAGCCATGGACGCGACCGCTCAGGGTGCGCAGCAGGCGATCTCGACGATGTCGGAGACGCTGGTTTCCATGAGTCGCGATGTGATCGTCATGCGTGGACGTGTTCTGGAAGGGCGCGACTGGATTCGTAGTGGGGGAGACGAGATGTCAACGGTCGGCCAGACCCTTCAGAGCCTGAACCGCTGGATATCCGGGGCGCAGCAGGAATTTGACGGGATCCTGCGCCGATTTCGCGACCTGGTCGTGATGATGGATCCGGTCGACGACCAGATTGGTCGATTCAGTGATGCCGTCCGTTTCGGCGCAGACCGCGTGCGCACGGTGTATCAGTTGCTCGCCAGCGAATCCGACAGATACAACGAGGGCGCGATTCTGCTCGAGAAAACACAGGACAATCTCGAAGATGTCATGGAGGAATTTCGCGAGGTCGAGTCCATCCGTGAACAGATAGAAATGTTGAGCTTCCAGGCTGCGGTCGTCGCGTCCCAGTCGATCGAGTTCGAGCGAGATTTTCGCGTCGTTGCCGATGAAATCCGCGACCTGTCGGAACGGGCCTCAGTCGGCATTCAGCGTATTTTCGCGGCGATCTGGGCGCTCGACCAGCAGGGCAAACAGACGATTTCACGCATCGTCGGCAGCCGTCGCGCACTGACAGATGCGCGAGCCACCAGCGAGCGGGCCTGGATGGATGCGGAGCAGGGGATGCAATACGCCTCTGATTTCGCAGAAGACATGTTGAATGCCATCTCGGTCGTTCGCGACGAGGCCGATCGGACGGAAGCACTCGTCCTCGCGCTGCGCGAGCCATTCCAGCGCGGCAGCGCCCTGAGTCACGGTGTGTCACAGGTGCTGGAGCTCTATGAAGGGGTCCGCAACCAGGTGCGACGGCTCGATGACCTCAGTCGTCGGATCGAGCTGCGTCTGCGTGAACAGGAAGATGCACTGCGGGTCTCCGAGCGATCCGTCGGACGCGTGACGATGCAGATCAGAGAACTGATCGGCGGAGGCGAGAGCGTCGTGGAGCAGGCAAGGTCGATGCGGCTGTTGCTGCAGAAGCTCAGCGACGAGGCAGCGCAAACCGGTAGCCGCATTGCTGCGACGCTGCGCGACCTGGATCGCATCGAAGCGGATATCTTTCGCAATGAGGCCGAGGTCAAGCGCATTTCTGCGGAATTGCAGGCGCGCGACCATGCGGGGGATTGAGGCCTGCCGCCCGCAGATGTTCGAATGGCGCGTTGTCTCATGAAGGAGCCTGCACCTGAACGTATTCCGGCGCATCGGCCGGACGAACGTTTGCTCGAAGAAGCGAGCCACGCGTTGCTCCGCATCGTCGATTTTCCGCGAGGGGCACGCAAGTGGGTCACCATGCGACGCGATGGGTTGCGGGCCGAGTTTGTGGATCGTGGTGG
>RFIY01000358.1 GCA_003695505.1 Candidatus Dadabacteria bacterium
GCCGCAATCAGCGCACGGCGCGCGTGTTCGCGGTCCGGGCCCCGAGAAATGATCTTGGCGATCATCGGGTCGTAGAACGGTGAGATCTCGTTGCCTTCGCCGACACCGGTGTCGATGCGCACATCCGGGTGGTCCGGCCAGCCGAGCGCTTCGATACGGCCGGTCTGCGGTCGAAAACCATTCGCGGGGTCTTCCGCATAGAGCCGCACCTCGATCGAAGCGCCGTGCAGTTCGACCTGCTCCTGGGTAAGCGGCAGCGGCTGTCCGTCGGCGACGCGAAACTGCCACTCGACGAGGTCCTCGCCGGTCACGCTTTCGGTCACGGGGTGCTCGACCTGCAGACGTGTATTCATTTCCAGGAAGTAGAAATTGCGCTCGTCGTCGAGCAGAAACTCGACCGTTCCGGCACCGACATAGCCGCAGGCCTGCGCCGCGCGCACCGCGGCTTCGCCCATCTGCGCCCGCAGCTCCGGATCGACTGCCGGAGACGGCGCCTCCTCGACGACCTTCTGGTGGCGACGCTGCATCGAGCAGTCGCGCTCGCCGAGATGGATCACATTGCCATGAGTATCGCCGAACACCTGGATCTCAACGTGCCGCGGCGCAATGACGGCGCGTTCAAGGATCAGTTCATCCGATCCGAACGCACCTTTCGCCTCTGACCGCGCGGAGCGCAGCGCCGCCGGCAACGCGTCGGCCTCGTGGACAATGCGCATACCGCGACCACCGCCGCCGGCAGCGGCCTTGACCATCAGCGGGAAGCCGATCCGCTGTGCCTCGGCGATCAACGTCTCGTCCGCCTGGTCCTCGCCTTCGTAACCCGGCACGCACGGGACGCCGGCTTCGATCATCCGCACCTTGGCGGCACGCTTGTTACCCATCAGCCGAATCGCTTCGACCGGCGGTCCGACAAACGTGATGCCGTGTTGGGCGCAGACCTCGGCAAAATCGGCGTTTTCCGACAGGAACCCGTAACCGGGATGAATGGCATCGGCGCCGGTCCGTTTTGCCGCATCGAGAATTGCCTCGACGTTCAGGTACGACGCCGCGACCTGCGGCGGACCGATGCAGACGGCAAGATCGGCGGCCGAGACGTGCGGCATATCCGCGTCGGCTTCGCTGTAGACGGCGACAGTTTTCAGCCCCAGTCGCCGCGCGGTACGCATCACCCGCACGGCAATTTCGCCACGATTTGCCACGAGAACACGATGAATCGTCATGAATCGAAACTCGCCCGATCAGGTTGTGGTGCAGATCTCCGGTTCATCTTAAGTGAGTGTGCACTCATGTGCAACTTACGCACAAAAAATGGCCCGCCCCTGACGGGACGGGCCATGCGGCGGTGGCAGATGTGGTGTGGAGGAGGCTTACCAGCCGCCGCAGGGGTTGCACGGGTTGTGCGCTTTTTTCTTTTTCGCGCAGGGATTGCACGGGTTGTGCTTTTTCGCGCAGGGGTTGCACGGGTTGCTCATCCCGCAGGGATTGCAGGGATTCATGCCGCCGGTGTGGGCACAGCCGCCCAGCAACGCAAATGCGACCACAAGCATGGATGTACGAAGCATAACGTCCTCCTGAAGACGACAACATGGACAGATCGACGATGTGTCGCACCAAAAAGAGGATTCTTACAGGTCAGTATTTCAGCCAGCGGCGGTGAACCGTATAGGCGCTCTTGCGGTACTCCGCCAACGCCGCGGCGGCCTGCGTCCGCTGCGCGCGCGACTCCGCCGTGTACGCCGAGAAGAATCGCTCGTAGTACTCGTCCGGCTCGACCAGCACGCTGCCAACGACGGCCGTAACCGCGTCTGCATCGCGCCAGGTCAGCGATACGGTCGCCGTCTCGCCCGGCTTCAGCCGCGTATCGTAAAGCTCCTGTTGGAGCCAGACGTCGACACGCCGCTGAATGGCGTAGGTGGTGCTGGTGACCGGTTGCCCGGACGGATCGAGCGCAACGAGCCGAACGGTCAACCGCGGCGTCACATAGGTCGGCAGACGGTGCCCGACGTTGGTCGCGGTCACACGGTAGAGCGCGGAGCGCGGACCGGTGCGCTCCAGCGCGGTTTGCAGCGCACCGGCCGTCATTTCCGGATCGTGGATGCCGCGCCAGAGATGGCGCCGGTCCGGCATATGGCAGGACTGGCACGGTTTGCCGGCCTTGCCGGCCGGGCTGGCACGCCACTCGTTGACGGTGTCTTCGAGCAGCTTGCCGTTGAGCCGGAAGCCATCTTCTGCGAACTGGTGGCAGGCGCCACAAAAGCGACTGTCGGAAAACGCGACCGAGACCCGAAAGCCGTTGTGTGTGGACTGCGCCGCCTGCTGGGCGGTCGCCCGTCGCGGTCGCGGACCCCACATCGTCCCGTTGCGCACATGACAACCCGCGCAATAGAGGCCATGTTGTTCCAGCTCGGGCCGATAGTGCGGCGTGCCACGCTGCTGCTCGGCCAGTGGCGCGTGACAGCGCGTGCAGGCGCCCCCATCGCCTTCGGGACCGATCTGCGCCAGCAACCCCGGGCCAACCGCCCGCGCATGTCGGCTGCCCGCCCAGTCGGCCCGCTGCTGCACATGGCAGACACCGCAACCATCCGGCGTCAGCCGCCCCGCCGGCTCGATCCAGCCGGAGACATCGCCGGCAACGGGATGATCGAAGTGCCGACGAACAAAGTCATCGATCGGGTCGGCCGCGAGCGGCGCCGCCAGCATCAGCGCGGCGCAAGCCGACAGTGCGATTACCAGGATCCGCCGCGTCGCAACCATTGCTCGAGCACCTTTCCGACGGCTGCAAGGCTTGCAGCGCTCGTCTTGTCGACGGTATCGGATACCGTATGCCACCACGGATAGTCGAAGTCGATCAGCACGACGGAAGCGATGCCGCGTTCGCGAAACGGCACATGGTCGTCGATGATCGCATACTTCTTTTGCGGATGAAATGCCGCCACCCCCCGGGCGTCCGCCTCGTTCCAGATCGCATCCTGCAGCGCCTCGTCCACGGCATAATCCTTGTAGATGGCAAGATCCTGGTCGCCGACCATATCGACGATCACGACACCTTCCGGGCTTGCGCAGCGATGACCGGACGACGCAAAGGCCCGCGCGCCGATCGACCAGGGTTGTCCGTCGATGTTGCCACCATCCTCCGCGTCGAACAGGGCCAGACAGACACC
>RFIY01000359.1 GCA_003695505.1 Candidatus Dadabacteria bacterium
ACAACGACGGTCGTGTCGTTGGCCCGGGCCATCCGAATCGCCGGCAGCAGGTAGGCGAAGCTCTTGCCGATGCCGGTACCCGCCTCGAATACGCCGATCCCGCCACCCGAAAGCCGCTTTGCGATTGCGCGGCACAGGTCGATCTGCCCCGACCGCGTCTGATATCCGGGCAAGGCGCCGGCCAGTGGCCCGTCAGGACCCAGCAATCCGGCCACGTCGTCGGCGTCCAGCGGGACAAAGACCTCGGGCGTCCACGGCAGCACCACCGGCCGTACGCGCGCGACGCTGTTGTCCACGATGAAGAACCCCGCGCCGTGCGCTCCAGCGCGTCCCGCGATGTCGAGATCCGCATCACTTGGTCGCAGCTCGCCGCTCGGGTGATTGTGCAGCATGACCTCACCCGGCCCGACGCGATCGACGAAGGCATTGACCGCGCCGCGATTGCCGACAGCGAGGACTTCGACCGCCGTGACCTTCTCACCGACGAGCCGCCCGCGAAAAAAGACCTCGTCGCCGCCTGCATCTCCGATGGCGGTCCGCATGTGGGCGGCCGCGGCGTCACTGATCCAGCGATCGGCGTCGATCACGACAACCGCTCGACCACGCCGTGCACTGCGTCGATTCGAACGTGAGCGCCGTTTTCGATTTCGGCGAGGCCGCGCACGCCGACGACTGCCGGCACCCCGTACTCACGCGCGATGATCGCGCCGTGACTGAGCATGCCTCCACTGATGAAAGCCGCTCCGGCCGAACGTTCCAGCACGAGAGAAAACGCCGGATCGAGGTATTCCGCAAACAGAATGTCGCCAACGGCGAAGTTGTCGAGGTCGCTCAATGTGCGCACCCAGCAGACACGTCCGGTCGCGACACCGGGACTCGCCGGAAGCCCGGACAGTGCATCGTCGGCGACATCCGCCGACTCAGCCAGCGGTGTATCACCAATCAGGAACCGTGGCGGCCGCTCGCCGCCCTGCACCGGCTCGACCCGCTCCGGTTCTCGCAGGGTACCGTCGCAAAGCTCCAGCGCGAACACATCGTGATCGCCGCTGTCCAGTGCCAGCAGACGTCTGCGCAGCGCGACCAGATAGCGATCGGCGATGTCGCGCATCCGCTCGCGGTACCCGAGATACGCGCGTGCAAGTGCACCAACGGTCAGCGCCAGAAACGCACGCGCAAATCCAATGTTGTGGCGTGCCGCCCGAATTGCACTGCGCCATTCCGGCCCTTCAACCGCCGGCGCGTCGAGCCGCAGGCGCAACATGTGCCATAGCGCCTCCGGGCGCTCTTCCCAGCGCGGGGCCGAGACGTCACGTTCTTCGGCCCGATGTCCCCAGCGCCGAAGCAACTCGTCGAACGCATCGCCCGCCGGCGTTCCCCGCACCATCGCTGCGAAGGCCGGCCACGACTCGGCCTCGCGCAGCACCGCGGCGTACGCCGCGCACCAGGCACCCAGATCGTCATCGAGTTCCTGAACAGGATCATTGGGGAGGCGGCGGAACAACGCCTCTCGCGCTTCCGGCGCCTGCTCCAGCAGAGACGCCGACAATGGCACCAGCACATAGGCGTACAGCATGCCCCACGCTGTGATCCTCAGATTCCAGCCAAGATCGGCGAGCAGCGCCCCGATTTCCTGGTGGATTTGCTCCAGTTTGCCGGGAACAGGGCGCCGGTTCCAGCGCTCTGCTCGTTCGAGCTGCGCGGACGCGCGCCGCAACTGCCAGCCAGGCCACCACGGAAAACGCTTGCGCAGAAAGCGCGGGATCGCACGCAACAATGCGCCTGGGACACGGGGCGACCAGGCCTGCTGCTCCTGGCGAAACCGTTCGACGATGCGCGGTGGGAACATCTCCATGACGGCATCGGTGACGGCCCATCCCGGAATCAGCCGCAATGCCGCAGACAGGGATCCGACATCAACATAGATCCGCCCCTGATAGACGCGCAACAATCGTTCTGGCAACCGCGATGTCACGACCGACAACGGTTCGCGGACCATCGTGTCCTCGATCACGCGGCCAACCGTGCTGAACATCATCGGCGAGACCTCACCCGACCAGAACTCGTCACCCAGCGTTCCAGACCAGAGCTGTGGTGTCGTCCCCGTTGCCGGGCGAGCCTGCAACACCCAGAGCCGGTCCGAGCTGTCGATCACCCATTCGGCGTCGCAGGGTCCGCCGACGATCCGCTCCAGCGTTGGCAACAATCGGCGAAACCGGGGCAGCGCCTCGCGCACGCCATCGGGCGGATCGTGGAGCGTCACGTCACGAAACCAGTGAAACTCAACCGCTTGTGGGGCGATCCGTCCCGACACGACGCCTTCGCCATAGCCGCGTCCGGCCTCGATTCGTGCCCAGCGATCGATGGCGTCAGGGGCGCGCGTAAACAGCACGCCTGACCAGAGCGGAATGGCCTCACGCTGCACGACGACGCTGCCGGCCGGCCGCCCGGTGGTCGCCCCGGCGCGCTCCAGATATGTCTGCGCGCGCCTGGACCGCCAGGAGTCCCAGACGCGGCGGATCGCTTCGAGCAATGTCGTGCGCTCCTGATGGGGCAACGTCAGCCCCTGCCCGGCGAACGATTGCTGCTCACGATCTTCAACCGCAAAACTGCTGCGCACGAACCAGGGCCCGGGTCCGAGCAGACGCTCAACCTCGGCCACCGTTTCCTCATTGGCCTGTTCCGGATCGAGCAGGGCCACCGCCAGCGGCACCGGCAAGCCGGCGCGCGCCATTGCGGCGATCCCGGCGGCCTTGCCACCAATCACATCGGCATCGGGCAACTTCGCCCGGCTACCAGTCAAATCAATCACCGTGCAGACCATAACATCAGATTCGCAGAAACGCGTTTCGGCGTCACTGGCACGACGCTACGGGTAACATGACAACCATGCAATCGAGACCGGTCTCAATCCTGATCGCCGGCGCGGGCGCCGTCGGCTGCACCTACGGCGCCCGCCTGCTCAACGCCGGCCACCGTGTGACATTTCTCGCCCGCGACGCGACGGTCGCAGATCTGCGCCAGCATGGCCTGACTGTGCGCAGCATCGACGGAGATCTGGTGTTTCCAACGGTCGATGCGACAACACAACCGTCGGAACATGCTGATGTCATCCTGCTGACCGCCAGCGCCAATGCAACAGCAGCGCTAATCCCGCGCCTTGCACCGGCCGTCGGACCGAATACGATCCTTTGCAGCCTGCAAAACGGTCTCGGCAATGAAGCGCTGATCGAATCGGCGTGGCCGGAGGCCAACGTTGTTGGTGGCGTCGCATTTATCGGAGCACGACGCCTCGCACCGTGCATCATCGAGCACCGCGATCAGGGCCACGTCACGATCGGCCCATGGCGCGACCGAGACCTGGCCGCGGCCGAGCGATTACACGCGCTGCTGACCGACGCGGGCATCCGCTCCCGCCTGACGGACGATATCCGCGTTGCGATCTGGAAAAAGCTGCTTTGGAACCTCGCGTTCAACACGACGTCGGCGCTGTCCGGCGCCTGGGTCCACGAGGTCCTGGACGTCGAGGGCGGCGAACAGCTCTGCCTCGACCTGATGCACGAGGCGCGGGCCGTGGCCGCCGCCGAGGGCATCCAGCTGCCAGCGGATTTACCGGATCGCATCCTGCGTGATACCGCGAACCTTCGCTGGACAACAACCAGTATGTCCCTGGCCCGCGAGGCTGGTGACCTGCTCGAAGTCGAACCCATCGCCGGTGAAGTGCTGCGCCGCGCGGCAAAGCACGACATCGAGGTTCCGCTAACCCGCGCCGTTGCCGTGCTGTTGCGCGCCTGGAACAAGAGCCGCCGGCGTACGGCGATCTGAAGGTGCCGGCATCTTACTGCTGCAACCGTCGCACGCCGCGCAACACCAGGCGCACCCGCCGAACATACTCGGGCCCAAGCTCGGACCACGGCTCCAGTCCAGCGGCCAGAGCATATGCATCCGGCGCCCTTCCCTCCGCCAGCGCCTGCGCGCGCAATTCGCGAAACCGCTGATAGCGAGGATCGCTGTTGAGTAGTTCGACGAACGTGCAGACCGACTCCTTGTCGCTCGCGAATTTACGGACATAGACATTGTCGCGTTTTGCCTGCGCAGGCCGCAGACCGCAGCCGGGGCGATTGCAGCGAATGCCGAACAGGTTATGCGCCTCCCGGGCAAAGCGCGAAGTACCCCACCCCGTCTCCAGTGCCGCGACCGCGACGATCAGATCGACCGGCACCTGTTCTGCAACAGGTTCCCTCACCTGGCAATCGGCAGCCAACGTGGCGACCCGCTGTGCAAACGCCTGGCGCTGCGCCTGCGACGCACCGGACGCCGCGATCGGTGCGACCAGCGCAACGGCGACCAGACTGGCGGTCAGTTGGTTCCGCAATCGAATCGGATCAGAGCGCCGCGGCGGCATCGGGAATGCCGATCAGCCGCAGCAGGTAGCGTGTCAGGCGCTCAATCAAAGCCTCGGGGTCGGGACGCGGATCGGCGTTGATCCAGCCCGCCAGCCCGACCTGATGGGTGGCCAGCACGAGCCGCGCCAGCTCTTCGGCATCACCTTCGGGGATTTCACCGCGATCCATCGCCGATCGCAATGACGCCGCGATCAGCATCACACCGGCCTGCCAGGCCTGTCGCTGCAGGTCGGTTTCATCGTCTCCAAGGCCCCAGGCATGACCGCCCCAGAGCTGAATGCGTAAGAAATCCTCATGTGCGGTGTAATATTCGACCGCAAGGCGGGCGCCACCAGCAATCACGGCGGTAATATCGCCGGCATTCGCGGCGATCTCGCGCGCACGTTCCGTCAGCGCATCGTGGTGCCGACGCAGCACTTCGCGCCAGAGCTCATTCTTGCCGCCATAGACGTTGTAGATCGTACCGACCGCGATCCCGGCCTCTTTGGCGATTTCGCGAACCGTCGCCGTCGAACCGCGCCGCGCAAAGACCCGTTCGGCCGCGGCGCACAAATGCTCGCGCCATAGCTGCTCGCGCTGATCCCTGATCTGTTGCTGAATCGCTTCGCTCATGCTGGCGTCAGGATAACACGACATCGTCATGGCGGAGTACCGCTCCGTCTCCTTCGTGCCCCATTCGAAATCCATCCTCCCGAGCAGATATGATGTTGTCAGATTGTCGGGAAAGTACCCTGCGCGTTGGAGATCGTGTCTGTGGATGAGCGAGAGATTCTGAAACTGCTACGTCAGTGCAAGCCCGAGCTCCAGGCGCGCTTCGGCGTGACCGATATCTCTCTGTTCGGATCGGTGGCGCGCGGCAATGCCCGCGCAGACAGCGACATCGATATCCTCGTTACATTCGACGGCCCTGCCACCTCGCGGCGCTATTTCGGCGTCCAGTTCTATCTGGAAGACCTGCTGGGGCGACCGGTTGATCTGGTCACCAACAAGGCGTTACGTCCGGAATTGCGCCCGTATATCGAGCGGGAACAGGTTCGTGTCTGACGCTGCTCCGCGAGAATGGCGCTTCTTTCTGGAGGATATGATTGCATTCGCGATGCGAGTCATAGAGTACACGGACGGGCTGGACCAGGACGGTTTCGTCGCCAGCCACCTGACCTACGACGCCACAGTACGCAACCTCGAATTGATCGGAGAGGCAGCCACGCACATTCCCGACAACGTCCGTACCGCGCACCCGGAGATTCCCTGGCGGATGATTGTCGCGACACGCAACCGTCTGATCCACGGCTACCTTGGTATTGACAACGACACACTCTGGAGCATCATTCGCGACGACATTCCGCGGCTCCTGCAACAGCTTCAGGCGCTCAAGAAAACCGTTTAATCCTGCTTCGCAGATCCGTCTGTCCAGCACTCCGCCTTCGATCATAGGGCGAGCGAAGCGTGTCGGCACTGTTCACGCCGATCAGTGCAACAAGAAATCCCGCACCGTCGTGATGCGGAACCCCACCTGATCCGGCTGATTCATCAGATGACCAAAGTGGGTCGTGCCACCGCATCCTGCACGGTCAACAGCGGCCGCTCATCGTCATCGCACCACGCATTCCAGAAATTGCGCAGATTCTCCCGCGTCAGGTCATCCAGACGCTGTGGATCGGCTTCGCCGGACAGCGCATCGGCGATCTGCGCGAGCGTCTCGTCGCATGTCATCGCGGCCCGCTGCTCGGGAGTCCGCTCTTTGAGCTTCAACCAGAGCCGGTAGAGCTTGCGAACG